>NZ_CP128477.1:2670000-2765000 GCF_030369675.1 Peteryoungia algae
GCATGGCCAAGACCTACGCGAGCGAGGAGTTCCGGCGCGATGCGGGGATCGTCCCCGCGAAGCGAAAGATAGTGGCGGATCTGTTCCTCGCCGGTAAGCGCGGGATGAAAGGCAACATTTTCCGGCAAATAGGCCACCTGCATGCGCGCAGCTTCCGAACCGGGCACTTGTCCACAAACCTGAACCTCGCCGCTGTCAAACGGGATCAACCCGAGAATGATCTTCATCATCGTCGACTTGCCGGCACCGTTGTGTCCAAGCAGCGCGGCGCGCTTTCCCGGCTGCAATGCCAGCGAGACCTGCTTCAACGCCTCGACGGACTGGAAGCGCTTAGTGAGCCGGGAGATTGTCAGCGTCGGTGTCATCATAATTTCCTGTCGCCCATCGGCCCGCGGCCTCGGCTTCATGGCGGAGTATGTCTTCGGGAATTTCGATCGTCAGCGTGCGCATCAGGGGGGCGCCGTCGCGCACCCCACCCGGCAAGGTGGCTGGAAAATCCCGCTGGCTCCAGCGCACGAGTTGCACGGCGGGCGAACCGATCAGAAGGCTCGCGGCAGGCTGCGACCACAGGATCTGGTCCATCACGTCGTTCGGGCGGTAGAAGCTGTCGGCGATGCCGTCGCCATTCAGATCGAAAGCCGGATGGTCGGACCAGAAATTTCCCCGCCCCTCATGGCTCCATTCCATGTTGCGGGTCCCGACATATTTGACCTGCTCGCGGTTGGCGACGAAGGCATTGCCGGTCAGCACGTTCTTTTCCGAACCGGCGGTGAAGTGAATGCCGATATGGCAGCCCTCAAAGCGATTATCCCAGATCAGGTTCTTGTGAGCGTTGTAGATGAACAGGCACTTCTTCGTGCCGCCGCGCACCAGATTGCCGGTGACGTCGGCATTGTTGGCGTAGTTCAGCATCAACCCGTGATCACGGTCGCCGAGGCTCAGATTGTTGAGGATCTTGGCCCTGTCGGAGAACATGATGGCAAAGCCGAGATGGTTGCCGACCGAGATATTGCCGGAAACCTCGGTATTGCGGGTATACATGAAATGCACGGCAAAACGCAGGTCGCGCATGACATTGCCACGATAGATGCTGTTGGAACTGGCATTGGAAAAGATGCCGTCGCGACCGAAGCGGATGACATTGTTTTCCAGAAGGGTGCCGGGGCTGTTCCAGACATAGATGCCATTGCCGCGCTCGTTCATGCGCGGGCTGTCGGTGCCGATGATCTCATTGCCAGAGACCACCACATCCCGACCGCCATGCACATCGATGCCATGCATGTTGCCGGTGACGTACAGCTTCTCGACCCGGGTGCGATCGGCCCCCTTTTCGATTTTTACGCCCGCGTCGAGGTCCTGGTTGATCCGGCCCGAGCCCGTGACTGTGAACCCGGTCAGATGGACATCGGCTGCGGTGATCGTCATCACGCTGCCCGAGCCTTGGCCATCGACGACCGCGCCGCGCGGACCGATGATGGCAAGGGACCGGTCGATGGTGATGGGGCCGAGATAGGCCCCGTCGGTCAATTTCAGGACATCGCCGGGTGATGCAACGGCGATGGCGGCCGCGAGACTGCCCGTGCCCGGGGCGACCATGTGCTCCTCCGCCGCAAGCGGCGAAGCAAGAACAAGACCGATCAGGACAACGGGCAGCCGCATGGCTCAGGCGCCCTTCGGTTCGACAAACATGCGCCCACGCATTTCCATGTGCAGGGCATGGCAGAACCACTGGCAATAGTACCAGTAGACACCGGCATTGGCCGCGACGAAGGTGACCGAGCTCGTCTGCTGCGGACCGATCTCGATCGCCACGCCATGGTTGCCCATGGTGAAACCGTGCGTCAGATCGTCGATGTCATCCAGATTGGTGACGATGACCGTGACTTCGTCGCCTTCCTTCACCGTGAAGCTCTCCAGGCTGAAGGCCGGAGCGACCGAAGTCATGTAGACGCGCACCTTGTTGCCGTCGCGGACAACCGCGTCAGTCCACTCGTCGATGTTGACGCCATCTGCCTCGGCCTGTTCGCGGGTTTCGGCCCACATCGGATCATTGCGATCCCAGGTCGAGCGAATGTTGGGCAGGATCGAGGGCGCAACGGCGATTGCATCATGAGGTTCGGCAAATGTCGGGCCATCATGAACAAGCTTCATCTTGTCGCCGGAGATGTCGATCAACTGATCGTTTTCAGGCTTCAGTGGCCCGACGTTCAGGAAACGGTCCTTGGAGAACTTGCAAAGGCAAACCAACCAGTCGTTGGAGGCGTCGAGCGTTTCTCCCATGACCGTCTTCAGGTGCCCCGGCTGATACTGGACGTCGATCTTGTCCTTGATCGGATCGACCTTTTCGCCGGCATAAGCCTTAATCGCATCCTCGATGTTCCACTTGGCGACCTGGCTGTCGAGGAAGAGCGAGGTATAGGCATTGCCGCGACCGTCAAAGGCCGTATGCAGCGGCCCAAGGCCAAGTTCCGGTTCGGCAACAACCGCGCTGCGCGGTTCTGCATTGTCATAGAACAGTGCGTCGAACTTGGTCACATCAAGCACCGTGACGGTCGGCGAAAGCTTGCCATTGATGCACAGGTGCTTCTTGTCCGGCGCCATGTTGCAGCCATGCGGATTGTTGGCGATCGGGATGTAGCGGGTGAACAGCGACTTGGCTTCCTTGCGGCCATCCAGCACCTTGACGCCATTGATCTCCTCGTACTGACCGGCAGCGATGGCCTTTTCGATCTCAGCCAGGTTGAAGATGACGACATGGTCCATTTCGGACTTGGTCATCTCTTCGAGATTCACGCCCATTTCGGAGTTGTAGCTGGTGGAGAAGGCCCACTTGCCTTCATAGTCGGCATCGCAGTTGTCGAGATTGCCCGACACCTTGACCTGCCAGGCAACATCCCATTTTTCAGCGTCGACCGCAGTGAAAACGTTCACATAGGTCGAGACATCCGTCATGGTCGAACCATCATTGACCAGCGGCGCTTCGTCCTCGCCGTTGCAGAAGACGTAATTGGTCTTCGGCCACTTCTGCGGGCGCAGGCCGTGAATGCCCTTGGCATTCGGAATTTCCAGAATGGCATCGGTCTTCATGACGTCGCAGCGAACGCGTGCAACGCGGGTATTGGCCTTGTCGTTCATGAACAGATAGCGGCCGTCATACTTGCCCTCGGTGAAGGACATGTGGACGTGGTGCAGGTCGCCGTTGTCATGGATCTTCTTGCCATTGGCGGCGAGCTGCTTCTTGGTCTTCTCTGTCATCGTCCGCTGATGGATACGGATCGATTCATTGGTTTGACCCCAGCCGGTTGCCGAGCAGCGGTTGAACACGGGAACACGCATCAGCTCGCGCATCGAGGGGATGCCGAGAATGCGCATTTCGCCTGTTTGCCCCGAGGACCAGAAGCCGTAATAATCGTCGAGCTTGCCGGGCGCGACGGAGCCGTCGCCTTCGGCAGCAGCGAGCGCTGGCGTCGCGACGACGGCAGCCCCGAGACCGAGCGCGCCGGCCCCCATGCTTCCGGCTAGTACTGCACTGCCGGCTGTGGCGCTGAACAGCTCTCGCCGGCTCAGGCCTTTGGTTTCTTTCTTTTCCATCGTCGGTATCCTTCTTCGGTTAGACTTTGGCTGCGGATTGGTTGATCGGCGTCCCGCCCGGACTTGCCGCGAGCTTTGCTCGCGACTTCATTTTCTTCATCACGACGGGACAGACGGTTTCGGACTGGTAGAGCACCTGACAGTGAAGGCAGTTGATGCACTCGTTCGGATTGATCTCGCCGGTCCTGTGGATGGCCTGCACGGGACACTGGTTGGAGCAGGTCTGGCAGGGATTGCCGCATTCGTGATAGCGCTTCAGCCAGTCGAACATGCGCATTCGGGCGGGTATCGCGAGTGCTGCACCGAGCGGGCAGAGGTAGCGGCAGTAGAAGCGTTCGACGAAGAGGCCCGCGACCAGAAGGGCGGCCGCATAGGCGACAAATGGCCAGGCGCGGATGAACTTCAGGATGATCGCCGTCTTGAACGGTTCGATCTCGGCCAGGTGCTCCGCCTGCTCGACACTCATCAGCGAGACCCCGAACAGGCCAAGGAAGATCATGTATTTGAGCGGCCACAGTCGCTCATGCAGCCCCCACGGCAGGGTCCACTGTGGAACATGCAGCTTGCGGGCGATCTGATTGCTCAGTTCCTGGAGCGCGCCGAATGGGCAGAGCCAGCCGCAATATGCGCCGCGCCCCCAGAACAGAAGGGCAGCCGCTACCGAAAACCACAGGATGAAGGTCAAGGGATCAAGTAGAAAGGCCTGCCAGGAAAAGCCGGTGACCAGACTGCCGAACAGGGCCATGAGGTTGACCACCGAGAGCTGGGCATTGGCATACCATCCGAGGAAAACCAGCGTGACGGTAAGGAAAGCGATGCGGAAGATGTAGAAAGCTCTGGCATTCCTGACGGCATAGGTCTGGAAGAAGAAGACCGCCGTCAGCACGAACAGCATCGTGCCGAGCACTGCGATCTCCAGCGTCTTGTCACGCCAGATGCGCTTCCAAAGATCCGCCTGAGCCGTGCCCTCGTCGCGGTCGGCGACAGCCGTGACTTCGGCGAGAGGAACAGCCGCAGCCTTCAGATATTTCTGCGGCAGCTGATAGCTGAGATCAAAGGTATGGAACACCTTTTCGATCGGACCGACCTCGCGGTGCGCCAGAAGCTGGATGCGGAAGGGTTTGGTCGGATCAAAGCCGACATCGGCGGGGATGCGGAAAAGATCCATCTCGGCGAACTCGGGCGCGCCGGAGAGTGCGATCCTGCCGAGCCGGCGATGATCGCGGTCGCGAAAGCGCACAGAAACATCGTCCTGGATCAGCACGATGCGGTCGAAGATGCCGCCGCGCACGTAGCCGGAGCCCTTGAACGAGTAAAGCCCTCTGCCGGCAACGGCGACGGCGCTTTCGCCCTCCTTCAGCCAGTCCCTCAGATTGGCCTCCTCGGCCGGCCCGAGCATAGCCTTGCCGATCGCCGGCACAGAGACGAGTGCTGCATGCATGTCGATAAAGGTGGTTTCCGGCGGCTCCGTCAGCGCCCGCTCGCGAGCCCGCGCATCGGCATGCTCGGCAAAAGCGGCATTGACCTGCGCCACATCAAGCGACAGACGTCGGATCGTGCCGTCGCCCTCCGCCTCGACCCAGTCGGCCGGCTCTGCGGCATCGGCATCAATCGTGAAGCGAGGGCCGGCCTGTTCGCTTTCCGGTGCCAGGCCGCCAAGCCCGAGCGCGCGTGCCACCTTCAAGCCTGATCGCACGATCGAATCGTCGATCACCATCACAGTGACCGTAGCACCCGAGATGATATCGACGTCATGCGCGGTGCCGCCCGATTTCGCCTCTGCAACAAGGTCGAGACCGGCATAGCCTGAGACCATTGCCTTGACCTTGGCCTCGGGAATGCCGATCAGGACGATGGGTTCGGAATGCTTGACCAACTGCACACCGATGATTTTCGCGTCGAGAGCAACCGCCACCAGCGTGTGGATGGGCTTGCCCGAGTATCCCGTCGTGCCGACGAAATCCGACGTCGCGAAGACCCAGCCCACAGTCTCGCCGCCCTTCAGCACGGGGGCAACCGCCAGATCCGCCCGCAGCGGGCCGAATCCGTCAGCGCCCGGCACCAGGTCGGAGACCTGGGCATCAGGCAAATACTGCTCCAGCACCGATGCCGCACTGGCGGAGACCGCAAGGCAAAGGGAAGCGCAGATCAGTAGGACCAGACGTAAGAGATTCATCTCAGATTTCCCGCATTTCGTCGCAGGAGCATTGGCGGCTCTAGGGAGAGAGGTCTTTGCGATAGATCAAAGATCCGGCCGTTTCTCGAATGATTGTCTGCAGCTACTGCGCGCCAAGATCAAAACTGACAAACTTAAAACCACGGTTTCGCGGCCTCCCGATCAACCTCTCGGCTCCAATGAAAAATAGTGACATCTGACGCGGAGGCGCCCGGTGAGATAGGCGTCTATCCTGAATTCTGGCAGCCAGCGACGGTAGCGAATGACGAACGAGAGCAGCGCAAACGCGGAGAATCCAGACCGCCCTGCCCTCGGAATTTTGCTGCGCATTCTTTAAGGTGCGCTCTTTGCAGCTATGGCGATCTTCGTCAAAAAGGTCTCGAACGACGTGCAGGTCGGGCAGATCGTTTTCTTCAGGTCCGCCTTAGCGCTCATTCCCTGCTTGTCTTCCTGTGGATGAGGGGAGAGTTTCCGAAAGGACTGGCCACGCGGCGTGCCTTTGATTACCTGCTGCGATCCGCACTCGGGGCGGCGGTCATGTTTGCATCCTTCGCCTCGATTGCACGCCTTCCCCTCGCCGAGGCAACGTTGTTGGGTTACCTGTCGCCCTCTTCACAGCGATTGCGAGTGTGCTCATGCTTTCGGAACCTGCAACGGTCTGGCGTGCCGGTGGCGATATTGGGAACGATCGGCGTGGTGTCGCTCGTCTGGCCCGAACTCGGTCAAGCGGCAACGGACGACACGCGCCTGATTGGTTTTGGCTTCGCCCTTCTGATGGGTTTGCTGACGGCTTTGGCCCTGATCATGGTGCGAAGTCTCAGCCGGACGGAAAGCCCCGGGAGCCATAGCCTTCTACTTCGTCCTAGCTTCCATGGCTGGCGGGATTGTCACACTTCCGTTCGGGTGGACAACGCCGGGCGATGACGAATTGGCCTAACTTGTGGGACCCGGCGTTTTCGGAGGCTTAGCCCATATCTCCATGACGCACGCATTCCGCTATAGCCAAGCCTCGCGTCTTGCGCCGTTCGAGTGTCTGGCAATCCTGTGGCCGATCATGGCTGACCTCGTATAGTTCGGTCAGCCACTCACGTCACCATTTCTCACGGCCCTGCCCCTGGTGCTCTCAGGCGCTGCCTTTGCAGCGCTCGAAGGCCGAAAACGACCTTGAACGATCGCTAAAGGAGTGGTTGGCCGCGCCCGTGGAGGCCTCGCGCACACGCGCCACCGGCACGATGACGGATTCCGTTGCGCCCGAGGACAATAACTCGGCTACGCCATTCGTATGCGAGCCGCCAGGTTGAGATCATGGAAGGCGATCAACCAATGCCTCGGTTCTTGTCACATACGGTCTGAGGATTTCGAAGACGCGCAGCTGATGCACTAGATCAAGCGCACTCGTCGCCTCGTCGAGGAGTGGCCAGGTGGTCTTCGTAGTAGAAGCCGAGGACAACCCGTTCGGCGGGGGGTGGAAACGGTAACGGTTCGCCCCTTGACGTCGGTCACGGTGATATCGGCCATGGCCTGTCCTGCACGAGCGATCAGGGCGCATGTGGTGCAAAGCAGCAGGTTTTTCATGAAACTTTCCTTCGGAGGCATCACAGGCCGAGCTTTCGGTCCGTGAGGAATGACAGAAATTGGGGGCTAACTTGGCAATCAGGTCGGCATGGCGCCGTCAGCAATCGCTTGAAGTGCGGGAAGATCCAGAACGGTGACGATTTCAGGCTCCTCAAAATCGATCAGGCCCGCCCGTTTGAACCGCGTGAAACAGCGACTTACCGTTTCCAGCGACAGGCCCAACCAATCAGCCAGATCGCCCCGTCCGAGATAGAGATTGAAGACGCGGACCTCACTGCGCAGACGTTGCGGTCGAGCAAACCGCTCTGACAAATCGAGGATTGCACTTGCCACACGTTCAGGTACCGTCTTGCGGCCCAGCAGCATGGTGTGTGCCTCGATGCGCATCATGGCTTCGCCGATCGCGCTGTAGATCTTGCCGATCCCGTCGGCATGATAGTGCTCGATGTGGCAATAGCTGAGCGTTTCGGCCGTCATCCGGTTCTTGTCACCGTGGGCAAGACCGACCAGTTCGCCGGGTCCGACGATGTCGACGATCTGACGACGCCCGTCGGCAAGGGTCTGCGAGAGGGCGATACAGCCCTGCGACAGCTTGAACTGGGGAGCAGACGGCTGCCCCTGATGGAAAAGGACAGTTCCGGGTGCGACAAAGCCATGTTCCTTGAGGAACCGTGCCTTTGACGGATGTGGAGCGGGAATACTGGATTGCGAAATCGGAGTAGCGCTGACAGGGACGACGTACAACATGACGGCTCCGGAGTTGGCCGGTCATGATGCGTCGCATCTGCCGGCGATCGAACGAGATCGGTCCGGACGTCTGACGTCGAATTCGGACCGGATTCAGAGGGAATCCGGCACCGGAGGCGCACGCGGCGCAGTGTTCGGGGGGAAAAGACGCCGGTAGCCTGCGTCGTTTCGCACAGGCGCCGACATGTTGAGAGCAACGAGCATGCGCCGACCGACAAGATCGACCGGCACCGGCAGCAGCGTCGCAGATGCAATCAGGCAGGCTTCACAGGTGGCAACCCCGCCGTGATGCGGGATCCCGCCATCTTCGGTCGTGACACAAAGCTCGGGTACAGTGCCGTCCGGCAGAACATAGGCGGCAACGCCATGCGTTGCGGCATTTCCGACGCCTGACGGGGGCTGGTGTGCCATCCCGACCATGATGAGCAGCAATGCAAGGATGATCCGAATAGCTCTTTCCACGATGCCTATGGGCCGGTTTGCATTGTCGACTGTCGAATGCCTAACATGCCATTGCAGCGAACTGTTTGACCTGGAACAAACATGCTGCAGAAAGTCAATGCGCGCTCGTGAGGTCTCGGGCACAGGCGGCTCTCGGGACGAATGCCGGAAGACAGCAAGCCTTGATCAGGGTGGGTTGTGTCCCACCCGGGAACGCTTCACATTGCGAACAACCAGGCCGACTGGCGGCTCAACAGCATCCACGCCTTGAGCACCGCTATTCCGGTATTCCCCTTCGCCTTGTCGTCTCGGTCAGCACCGCATCGACCAGGCTCCGGCACTGCCATTGCCATGTTACAGAAACTGACCTTCCTTGACAGCAGAGTGATCGGCCCGCACACTTGCCGCGAGGAAAAGGAGGAGTACCAGTGCAGCACAGCACCGAGACCACCATCCCGTTGTCCGCCTCCGACCGTCGTGTCCGGCGTCGATCCGAGCTTGTGACATTTTTCATCCTTGCCTTTGGCATCTGGCCGATCCTCGCCGTGGCTGCCGTCGGCGGTTTCGGCTTCATGGTCTGGATGTACCAGATCATCGTGGGTCCACCCGGCCCTCCAGCCTAGCGAGGAGATCATGGTGACCATGCTATCGCGCCGAGCACTGCTTCGAGGCCATTTAAGGGAAGAGCCACGCATCCTGCCCCCGGGTCTCGTGCGGCCTGTTGCGGAGATCTGTCAACAATGCAGGGCATGTGTTGACCACTGTCCGGCATCGATCATCTCGCTGAAGTCGGGCATGCCCGCGCTCGATTTCTCTTTCGAGGGATGCGATTTCTGCGGCGAATGTCGCGATAACTGTCCGCACTCCGATGTTTTCTTCGAAGAAGACCTCACTTTCCCCCACACGGCACAAGTCCTGTCGCACTGTCTGGCGCTCAACGGCGTCGACTGTCAGTCATGCCGTGACCACTGTCCGGCCGACGCCATCCGGTTTCGCCCGCGAGCCGGCGGACCATGGCACCCGGATGTTGCACAAGACGACTGCACCGGCTGCGGCGCCTGTATCGGCCACTGTCCCACGAACGCAATTTCCATATCGGTAAGGAGTGGCCCGCATGTCGACGCACAATCCTGAACGCTACCATGTATCCAGTGCCGTCATCCTGACCTCGCCCGCAGCGGCTGACCGTCTTCTTTTAGCATTGGCAGAGATGCCGAACGTTGAAGTTCATGCCGCAGAGAAGGGCAAGATCGTCATCGTGATCGAAGGCAAGTCCAGCGGTGAAATGGGCGCGACATTGGCCGCCATCTCAGGTCTTCCGGATGTCATGGCGGCAAATATGGTTTTCGAGCATGCAGAGAATTTGAAGGAGGGTCCGATCAATGGACACAGAACTGACGCGGCGTAGTCTGCTCAAGGCCCATGCCGCCGCGATTGCAGCGGCCACCGCCGGCATCACCTTGCCGGCCAATGCACAGTCCGTTCCCGGTGGCGTCGGGTCCCTTGAGATCAAATGGTCCAAGGCGCCCTGCCGGTTCTGTGGCACCGGCTGTGGTGTTATGGTCGGCGTCAAGGAAGGGCAGGTCGTCGCCACACACGGCGACATGCAAGCCGAGGTGAACCGCGGCCTCAACTGCATCAAGGGTTATTTCCTCTCAAAGATCATGTATGGCGAGGATCGCCTGACCACACCGCTCCTGCGCAAGCGCAACGGGCAGTATTCCAAGGACGGCGAGTTCGAACCGGTGAGCTGGGACGAAGCTTTCGACGTCATGGCAGAGCAGTGCAAGAAGGTCCTGCGCGAAAAGGGACCCACCGCAGTCGGCATGTTCGGTTCCGGCCAGTGGACCATTTTCGAAGGCTATGCTGCCACGAAGCTGATGCGCGCTGGCTTCCGCTCCAACAACCTAGACCCCAATGCCCGCCATTGCATGGCGTCGGCCGCCTATGCGTTCATGCGGACCTTCGGCATGGACGAACCCATGGGCTGCTACGACGACTTCGAGCACGCTGACGCCTTCGTACTCTGGGGCTCGAACATGGCCGAGATGCACCCGATCCTGTGGACACGCCTTGCGGACCGGCGACTGGGCCACGAACATGTAAAAGTCGCAGTACTCTCGACCTTCACCCACCGCAGCATGGATCTTGCAGACGTTCCGATCATCTTCAAGCCGAGCACGGATCTGGCGATCATGAACTATATCGCTAATCACATCATCTCGACCGGTCGAGTGAACGAGGACTTTGTCCGCGCGCACACGACTTTCATGAAGGGCGTGGACGATATCGGATATGGTCTTCGACCGGACGATCCGCTCGAGATGAAGGCAAAGAACGTCGGCGACCCGACCAAGATGGAGCCGATCGACTTCGACAGTTTCAAGGCCTTTGTCGCAGATTACACTTTAGAAAAAGTCGCCGAGCTGACTGGGTCCGATCCGGGCTTTCTGGAGCAACTCGCTGAGCTCTATGCCAGTCCCGACACCAAGGTCATGTCTCTTTGGACCATGGGTTTCAACCAGCACACGCGCGGTGTTTGGGCAAACCACATGATCTATAATCTGCATCTGCTGACGGGGAAGATCTCTGAACCGGGCAACGGCCCCTTCTCACTGACAGGCCAACCATCGGCCTGTGGAACGGCGCGCGAAGTCGGCACATTCGCGCATCGCCTGCCGGCAGACATGGTGGTGACCAATCCGGAGCACCGACATCACGCAGAGGAGATCTGGAAACTCCCGGAAGGTCTTCTTCCCGACAAACCAGGATACCATGCCGTAGAACAGGACAGGATGCTGAAGGACGGCAAGCTGAACTTCTATTGGGTTCAGGTCAACAACAACGTCCAGGCGGCCCCCAATACCAGCAACGAGACTTATCTCGGCTACAGGAACCCGGACAACTTCATTGTCGTCTCCGATGCCTATCCCACGATCACCGCCATATCTGCCGACCTCATTCTTCCGGCCGCCATGTGGGTCGAGAAGGAAGGAGCCTATGGCAATGCAGAGCGCCGAACACACGTCTGGCATCAACTGGTCAATGCGCCAGGATATGCGCGCTCGGACCTATGGCAATTGGTGGAGTTTTCCAAACGGTTCACGACGGATGAAGTCTGGACCGAGGAGATCTTGGCGCAGAACCCGGACTACCGCGGCAAAACACTTTTCGAGGTGCTGTTTGCCAATGGCAAGGTGGACCGATACCCCCTCTCAGAGGTGGACGCCGACTATGCCAATCGCGAAGCCGAAGCATTTGGCTTTTATCTCCAGAAGGGCCTCTTCGAGGAATATGCGGAGTTTGGGCGCGGACATGGGCATGACCTGGCACCTTACGACGTCTACCATCAGGAGCGGGGCCTTCGTTGGCCGGTCGTCGACGGCAAGGAGACTAAATGGCGCTACCGGGAGGGTTATGACCCATATGTCAAACCCGGCGAAGGGGTGCGCTTCTACGGCAAACCCGATGGACGTGCGGTCATCCTGGCTGTCCCCTATGAACCGCCGGCCGAATCGCCGGATGAGGAATACGATTTCTGGCTGGTCACAGGCCGGGTGCTGGAGCACTGGCACTCCGGTTCAATGACGATGAGAGTGCCCGAACTCTACAAGGCCTTCCCCGGCGCGCGCTGTTTCATGAATGCGGACGACGCCCGGAAACGTGGAATCAACCAAGGGGCAGAAATCACGATCGTCTCGCGTCGCGGCGAGATGCGGACCCGAGTCGAGACCCGAGGCCGGAACCGCATGCCGCCAGGCGTAATCTTCGTTCCGTGGTTCGATGCCAGTCAACTGATCAACAAGGTGACGCTTGACGCCACCGATCCGATCTCCAAACAAACGGATTTCAAAAAATGTGCAGTCAAGATCGTTCCCGTGGCCTGACAAGAGGCCGACTTGGTGCCGTTGCCCTGTTTGCAGCCTGTCTCATCGGCGGTGGCGTCGTCGCACAATCGGTTCCGCAATTGTCCGGCCCACCGCAACAGATGGAGAGCGCTCCGGCAAAAGCCTTGCCGAAATGGAATGTGGATGACGTGCGAAAGATGCGCGCCTATCCGGACCAGCCTCCCGTCATTCCGCACTCGATCGAGGGCTATCAGCTGTCGGTCAATACCAACAGATGCCTTTCCTGCCACAAGCGCGAGTTTACGGAAGGGTCCGGGGCGCCTATGATCAGCGTGACCCACTACATCACGCGGGAGGGGCAGATGCTGGCAGACGTCTCGCCGAGACGATATTTCTGCACAGCCTGTCACGTACCCCAGGCGGAGACAAGCCCCCTGGTCGGGAACACCTTCCGCGACATGAGCGACATGGGGGTCAAGCTGATGGGCGAGGAGCACTAGAGATGCAGAGACTCCGAAACCTGCTCTCATGGACATGGCGCATTCTGACGACGCCAGCGGCCACGCTCAGCCTGGCTTTCCTGACACTGGGCGGCTTCGTCGGCGGTGTGATGTTCTGGGGCGCGTTCAACACAGCACTTGAGCTGACCAATACGGAAGAGTTCTGCGTCGGTTGTCACGAGATGAAGAACAATGTTTACGAGGAGATGACGAGGACCGTACACTTCTCCAACCGATCCGGTGTCAGGGCGTCGTGCCCCGACTGCCATGTGCCCCACGAATGGACGGACAAGATTGCCCGCAAGATGCAGGCATCCAAAGAAGTCTGGGGCAAGATCTTCGGAACGATCAATACACGTCAAAAATTCCTGGATGAGCGATTACGGCTGGCCCAGCATGAATGGGCAAGACTGAAGGCCAACGACAGCCTCGAATGCAGAAACTGCCACTCCTCCGTCGCCATGGACCTGTCGAAACAGACGGAACGCGCGGCGGAGATCCACACGCGCTATCTCCTGAGCGGCAAGGCAACCTGCATCGACTGCCACATGGGCATCGCGCATGAACTGCCGAACATGCAAGGGATCAATCCTGGCTGGAAGGTGCCGGAAGAGCTGGAAGGCAAGGAGCTTCCCACCGCATCGCCGGTCGATGAGCTACGCGACGCAATCGACCGAGCGCATAGCGGTCTTCTGGCCGATGGCGGGATCTGATACGTGTGAGACCCGCCATCGAAACGGTTCACGAATAGCGACGCCGCCGGGGATCAGCACCCCCGGCGGCGTTGGCCAAGAAACATGTACTGGCGCGCGGCTTTACTGCGCCGCCGCAACGGCTGCATCAATCCGCTCGCGAGCTTTTTTCGGCAGCTTGGCGGCGTTGAAGGCGTCGAGATTGGCGGCCGGGGCATCCCCAACCAGAATGGCAGCCACCATGCCCATACCGACATGGGGAGCGCATTTCACGCCATAGAGCCCTGGCACGTCGAACGTCACCTTGATTTCTTCGTTCATTTTGCCTTTGAACTCTGCGGCACCGTCCGGGATCATGCCCTTGATCACTTCGGCATTGTGGCCCTTGTCGGTCGGGATGAAGGTAACGGTGTCACCGGGGGCAACTTTCAAGCCGGCAGGCTCGAACACCATGGCACCCTCTGCACCTTTGTTCAGCATCTTCACTTCGAAATCGGCAGCGGCTGAAATCGCCGGAGCCGAAACCATGAGAACGGCTGCCATGATCACACTACGCAGTTTCATTTTCATCTCCTTACACAGGAACACCTCGTTCCGTTGGAGAAGTGATAGGCCAGGATGAACAGGCCTTCTTTGCGCAATATCAAGTACGGGAACGCTTCACCTGATTATCGACGCTCCGGAAGAGAATCCGCCAGCGACGCAAGTTCAACCATATCCCGCACAAGAAGTTTTTGCCGACCGCCTTCGATCAGCCCCCGGCTCTCCCAGGCACTGAATATGCGCGACACCGTATGCACCGTCGTTCCGGTCATTTCCGCGATGTCCTGCCGCGAAATCGGGAAATCGATCCGTATTCCCGCAGCCTCTGCACGACCCGCTTTTTGAGCCAGCCGCAGCACCGTATGCGCAACCCTCTTCTCGACTTCCTGCGTGGACATTTCGCGAATGCGGACATGCGCTTCCTCGAGTCTTTGTCCGATCGTCTCCATCGCACTGACCGCGAGCCTGGGATTGCGCTCCACAAATCGCGGCCACAGCTCTGTCGGCCAGGACAAAACAATACTCTCGGCGGCGGCGAGGGCTGTTCCGGGATAATCGTGACGCTGGAGTGCCTTTGCAAAGCCGAAGAGATCGCCCGGATGCACAACACGGACAATGATCTGCTGGCCTGCACTGGTGACCTGGGTAACCTTGAGGCGACCATGCAGAAGTAGAAAAAAATAGGAGGCAGGCTGACCCTGTTCAAACACGGACTCACCGATCGGCAGCCGCCTCGTCTGCGCGGGAACGAGCAGTGCGTCCAGCTCGTCATCCGTCATCTTGTCGAACAATGACAATGACTTGATGATCGTCCGATCAAGTTTCAAAACAAATCCCTCTCCCGCCACCAGCATGCATCATCCGGGCTCGGGAGAGACCAATAACGGCTGTATCGGCGAGTGTCCAATGCGACGGGTGCAAACTATATCACAAGGCACCAATCGAAAAGAGCAAAGGAGCGTACCAGCGACGATCTTCAACCAGCCGGAAGCCGACATGGTCAGGGGGAACTCCGACAGAGCAGCCACCGCTTTTCGGGTCGCGGATGAACGAACTCAATGGCGATCTATGTTTGCCGGCGGCGATATAGACACCGCAGGCTTCGATTGCGACTGACTGACCACCACTGACGAGATCGACGCGCCGGTTGCATGTGGTCGTCCATTCCCAGACATTGCCGGCAAAATCGGCAAGGCCATGCTCGTTCTCACCGAAGCTTCCGTAGGGAAGCGGCTCCGGCTCCTTCGACCTCTTGCGCGCCGCCTCGCGCTCATAGTCGGCGAGCCAACGCAATGCCGGGTTCCTGTTGTCCGGATCTATGCCGAGAGCGTCATCAGGAAACTTGGTGCCAGCGGCAAAAGCCAGCTCGACGTCGCTCGGCAGGCGCCAGAGTCCGCCGCTCTTTTCCGAAAACCACCGCGCATAAAGTGTTGCATCGTCATGGCTGACGCCCGTGGCCGGCATGTCCGGGCGCGATGGCGTGGCCGATTCCCGGGCTGGGCAGGCACCATCGGCAACACAGGCGTCATAATCCTGGGTGCTCACCTGATACTTCATGATGGTGACTGGTGCCACCAGCGTTTCATCGGCCTTCGGACCGTCAACTGCATAGCCGGCACGATAATATTCACCGGGCTGACGATAGACGAACGTTCCGGGGGCCACCGAGATGGTTTGCGGCGCGGTCACATCCGCGCCCTCTAGCCGCACGATGCCGGACTGGACCCCGACCGCGATCGACAAGCCGCCAATCAGAAAAAGCGGCAAGGCCACCGAGGCGATTGGGTTGAAATGTCTGGGTGTGTTGATGGCGCCGAACATGGCGATTTCCAACGAGCTTGAGAACAAATGTGCCGGGGCGCCCTGGCGGCGCCCCGGACTGCGGTTCGATCAGCTTTCCGGATTAACAACGGCGGTCATCAGGTCATCGTTCCAGTCGCCGGTGACCTTGAAGTGGGCGGCAGCGCCCTTCTCGAAGGCTTCGATCAGGTTGTGGTTGACATAGGCGTAGATGCCCGGCTGCTGGAAGGTGTAGTAGGCAGCGCCCGCAGCACCACCGGGAATGAACCAGGTTTCCTGGTCGAGTTCTGGCGGGTTGGCGAACTTGCCGGTCGCCCAGACATAGTCGCCATGACCACCGATCAGGTGCGGTCGCGTGTCACGATTGGCCTGCGAATGCAGGATCAGCACCCGGTCGCCGACTTCAGCGGTCAAGGCATTGTCGCCGGTCAGGGCTCCGACCGCACCGTTGAAGACGATATGGCTCGGCGTCAGCGTGTTCATGACTTCAAGCACGTCCGAGTAGGCATCGCCGGCACTTTCGTATTTCTTGTAATTGCCGTCAGCATCCTTTGGCACATAGAAGTCCTGCTCGCCGACATAATACACCTTGTCGTACGGCAGATCATTGCCCTCGTGGTCCTTCAGGCCCTCCCGCGGGAGAACCATGATCGCGCCGTTCATACCGGCCGTCACGTGCCACGGCACCATACCGGGAGGTGCGCAGTGATAGACGAAGACGCCGGCCTTGGTGGCTTTGAAGCGGAGCACGGCCTTCTCGCCCGGGTTGACCAGCGTCAGGGCCCCACCACCAAGCGCACCGGTTGCCGAATGGAAGTCGATATTGTGCTGCAGGCTGTTGGTGTCGGGATTGATCAGCGTCAACTCGACATAATCGCCTTCATGAACGACCATCATGGGACCGGGCACCGAACCATTGAAGGTCATGGCATGGACTTCCGTGCCAGCGTCGTCGACGATGATCTTCTTTTCCTCAATGGTAAGCGTGAACTCGACGACCTTCGGCGGACCTTCTGCCTTCTGCGAATGGGCATGGACGAAGGGGGGCGCAATCAGATCGACCTTCACGCGCTTCAGCTTGGCGATGTCAGCGGCAACGGCTGCAGCATTGGTCTTGATGTCGCCGCCTTCGGCGCGTGCCACAGTACCCGTCAAGACAGGCACAAGTGCGCTTGCAAAGACAGCCCCCGCAAGCATTGTTCTTCTGGTCAAATTGAACGCATGGGTCATGATCTTTTCTCCTTGTCGTGCAGAGAGCGTTTCGCCCGATCTGTTGACATTGTTTTACTTCATGACGCGCGGTTCTAATTGATCTGGAACAATGATATCTATTCTTCACGGTGCGACGTTCAGCCGCCAACAAAGCAATGGATTAATCTCGGTCATTTGATCGAAATCAATTACTTTGCTTGACGATTTCTTGAAGCAGCATTTCCCGCAGAGGGTGGAGACCAGTTTCATGACGGATCGAGAAAAGTCGGCCATTGGCGGCATTCCACGCGGCCTTGGGCGCGATGGTCTCGTCCTGCTCTCCTACGGTTTCAGGCCATTTTATCTTGGAGCCGGATTGTGGGCCATTGCAACGATGGCAGTCTGGATGTCCGCCCGCCAGGGCTGGCTCGACCTCGCTGGCAGCTACGGACAATCCGCCTGGCACGCACATGAACTCTTGTTTGGTTTCATGCCGGCGGTTCTGGTCGGCTATTTGATGACGACCGTGCCAAACTGGACGGGTCGCTTTCCACTGTCAGGCCTGCGGCTTGCACGCCTCGTGCTCATCTGGCTTGCGGGCCGGGTCTCCATGCTGATGGTTGGCAACACGACGCCCCTGATCACACTCCTGATCGACTGGATATTCCTCCCACTCTTCGCATTTTTCTGCCTGAGGGAGGTCTGGGCTGCAAAACGGATTGCGGATGCCAAACCTATCCTCTCCGTTACGCTTCTTGCCTTTTTCAATGGCGGGTTTCACGCCGCAGCCATGACCGGAGGCGACGTGAGCGCCTGGGCACGGGCAGGTCTGTCCGTCTATATCCTGTTGATAGCTGCGACCGCCAGCAAGCTTATCCCGAGCTTCACAAACAACTGGCTTGCCCAGGCAGGCAGGCCACGCCTCGCCGCGGGAAATCGCATGATCGACCGCTTCGTACTTGTCACCACGCTGCTTGCAGCGATGATGTGGACATTGGTGCCGTCAGGACTTCTTACGGCCATCATGGCGGTTGTTGCCGCAGGCTCGCATCTGCTTCGCCTAGGAGCATGGTTCAGGCCCGCCATACTGCGGTCATCCCTGATCACAGCCATGCAGATTTCCTACGGGTTCATCCCTCTCGGGCTCCTGGGTCTCGGAGCAACCGCACTCGACATGCTCGACCCGATCACTGCAATGCATCTACTTGCCATCGGCGCTGTATCGGGAATGATGCTCGCGATCATCAACCGTTCAATCCGGCTTCACACCGGCCGGAATGGAAAGCTGTCCTGGCCTCAGCGATTGTCGGTTCCATGCGTGCTGCTGGCGGCAGGCATGCGCAGCAGTGCCGATCTCGTTCCCGGATTTTATGAGGCCCTGCTTGGGACGGCCGGTCTATTTTGGATCGCCGGTTTTGTCTTCTTCCTGTGCGATAGCGCAGGACTGCTATGTAACGTTCAGCGACAACCCGGCCGTCAGCCCTCGTCGCCGACGCGGATCAGCATGCGATAGGCACGCTTCGACGCGTCAAGATTGCCAACCCATTGGTGACCACGTTTTTCAAGCTCCGCTGCCAAGAAGCGAGACTCCTCGGAAAAAACCGCGAAGAGAACTTCACCGGGTTCCATCAGGTCGATCAGCGAGAGAACCTTCTCCATCGGTGCCGGCGGCTCATGATTGGTGAGGTCGATCTGCCACAGGGGATCGGGCCACGCCGCCGCTTCTTCAGCCCCAAGGGAATGGAATATCTTTGCAGATGCTTCGATGGCCGGGGAAAACAAGACTTCCCAGTCGCCGCCATCCAACTCCTTGATCTCCGCAGAATAGCCGCGCCGCGCCATGACGCTCAAAAGGGGCACAGGTTGAAAGGTTGCCAAGAGCCGCAAGCCTTCGCCAGGCTCCAAGGACTGCACCGCCTCCATGATCGCGGGAAATGGCTCACCACCCTCGCGAAGAATGGGCCGCACGTCGAGCTCCCTGTAGTTGATCGCTGTCGACATGTAACCTCCCTGTTTGCGATTCCCAGTTTGCGATTCCCAGGATTAAATCGCACCGAATGCACGCGGAGCGACCGACGAATACCGACCGCTCCAACGCAGTTCAATGGTCACCACCGCAGTTGCAGTTGCAGCCCTCGTGTTTCTTCCGGCGAATGCGGACTTCCCATATTTCCGGACCGCGGGAAAGGTATTCCCACCCGAACATCCCGTCATAGTGCGTTTCGAGGTGGTAATAGAGCGGAACCGGATCATGATCGACGGTCAGGATCAACTGATAATCCGGGAGCAGAGAATTCAACATTCCGAATATGCGGGGATGCCTTTCCACGCGGGGAACTTCTCGCACATCGAGTTTGAGAACATGATCTTCGACAGCAGTCATTCGGTCGCTTTCTTCCATGGAGGTTTGCAGGGCGCATGCAGCTCGGCCGCACCACAGGACATTGAAGCGCTTGTGCGCGGGCTTCGTTGTGCTGCGACAAGCAAAACCTGGAAAGCTGTGTTCCTCTTTGCCTTTCGACAACGAAGTGCCGGCGCGCGGCACTATCGTGACGGCACCAAACCGGAGCGATACAATGAACGCAGAGATAATCCGCCGTTACGGCGAAAGCCGCCTGCCCCGCTACACGAGCTATCCGACGGCGCCACGCTTTTCACCCAGCATTGGAGCAGGCACCTATCGTGACTGGCTGGCGACCGTTCCGGAAAGCGATCCGGTGTCGCTTTATCTCCACGTGCCCTTCTGTCGATCCATGTGCTGGTATTGCGGCTGCCACACCACGATTACCCAGAAGGACGCGCCGATCCTCGACTATCTCACTGTGCTGAAGCAGGAGATCAAGCTGGTGTCCAAGGCGATCGGGCGGCGACAAAGTGTGAGTGAAGTCCACTTCGGCGGCGGCACCCCCACCATCATGACGCCGGACGAGTTTCTCGACCTGACTGCCACTCTCAACAAGGCCTTCGACTTAGGCGACGCTGCGGAGCTGGCCGTGGAAATCGACCCGAGAACCCTGACGCTAGAAATGTCCGAGGCCCTGGGCCAGGCGGGGATGACCCGGGCCAGTCTCGGCGTACAGAGCTTTGATCCAAAAGTTCAAAAAGCGATCAATCGCATCCAGTCGGCGGAGCAAACGGGAACGGCCCATGCAAACCTCCGCAAGGCAGGCGCCACAAGCGTCAACTTCGACCTGATCTACGGCTTGCCACATCAGACCGTAGACTCTGCTATTGAAACTGCGCGTGTGGCGGCCGCCATGCGTCCCGAACGTTTCGCCGTCTTCGGCTACGCCCATGTACCGACCTTCAAGAAGCATCAACGCCTGATCGATACGGCAGCCCTTGGCGACGCGCATGAGCGGCACGCTCAGGCGGAAGCCATCGCAGCAACATTGTGCGAAGCCGGGTATCGCCGCATCGGTCTCGACCATTTCGCGCTTCCTGAGGATTCGCTTTCGATCGCGGCCGGCCGCCAGGCGCTGCATCGCAACTTCCAGGGATATACGACCGACAATGCATCGACGCTCATCGGATTCGGTTCATCGGCAATCGGACGCCTGGCCGAAGGCTATGCACAAAATGACGTCGCGATCGGGCGATATGCGAACCTCATCTCGTCCGGTGAACTGGCCACATCGAAAGGCTACCGCCTTACACGGGAGGACCGCATCCGCGCCTGGATCATCGAGCGGCTGATGTGCGACTTCCAGGTGGATTTCGGTGCCATGCCGGATGGTTTCGACCTTCCGGACGAGAGCATCGGAAAGGCCAATCAGCCGTTGCAGACCTTGGTGGCGGACGGCATCGCGAATTGGCATGGCGATACGCTGAGGGTCGATACACAGCACAGGTTCCTGGTCAGAACGGTGGCGTCCTGCTTTGATGCCTATCTTGGCGAAACGGGTCGAACACACGCCACCGCAGCCTGAGGCAAAGCAGGGAAAACGAGAAAGCCCGGTCCGATCTCTCGGTCCGGGCTTTCCCTTTGCGCGATCGCGGATCAGCGAACGAGCGCGCGGTAGATCTGTGGCAGGGCGGCCGGCAGGCGGCGGATATCGGGGACAACGGCAAAGCCGTGATGGCCGAAGACGGCGGGCACGTAGGTCTTTGCATCCTGATCGACAGTGACGCCGAAGACTTGAATGCCGCGACGGCGCGCCTCGGTCACGGCGCGGCGTGAATCTTCGATCGCAAAGCGGCCTTCGTAGTGATCCACGTCATTCGGCTTGCCGTCGGTCAAAATCAGGAGGAGATGCTTGCGGTTTGAGCGTTCAGCCAGCTTTGCCGTGGCATGGCGCAGTGCTGCTCCCATGCGGGTGTAATAGCCCGGTTTCAGGGCCGCGATACGGTGGCGGACCAGCGCACTCATCGGCTCATCGAAACCCTTGATCGTCTCGACCCGAACCCATTCTCTCCGTCTCGACGTGAAGCTCAGGATCGAGTGACTGTCGCCACAGGCCGCGAGCCCTTCGGCCAGCACGAGCAATGCCTCCTTCTCCACATCGAGCACCCGCCGATCGTTAAACCAGGCGTCAGTGGATAGCGAAACGTCGACCAGCAAAGTGACTGCGAGATCATGCGCCTGCGGACGGCTCGCCAGATGGATCCGGTCGGAGCACTCGCCGCTGGCAGCAAGCTCGGTGCGGCTGCGGACGACGGCATCGAGATCGAGATCGGCGCCATCGACCTGCGCCCGCAGATTTTCATGACGGGGGCGCATCGCCTCGAACTGTCGCCGCACACGGCGGATCAGGGCCTTCATCTCCTCCGAAGCGATCTGCCCCGCCTCTTCGCTCGAGGCAGGACCTGCCACCACGCGGCAATGATCCTTCAGGTAGACGCCGCGGCGGTAGTCCCATTCCGGATAGGTGAGATCGGCTTCAAGCGCAGAGTGGATGAGGGCCTCCGGCGGCAGGTCGAGGTCGAAACGGAACTTCGCCGCAGGCCGGCCCTTGCGTTCGCCGAGCACCATTTCGTCGAGCTCATCGGCGGCTGACGCATCGTGATCATCGCTGTCATCGGCGGGGCGGTCGACATTGACCATCTCCGCCATGGCTAGGATCTTTTCGAAGCGGTTGAGAATGAAGGGGCTGCGCTCGCCCTTGGCAGCGGAGTCCTTTTCGCGGATCGCCACATGGCGGCCGGCGGCTTGTGCATCCGCCTGACTGGAGCCGACCGGCTGGTCCACTTCCTGGCGGCCGGCCCATTCCTCCCTGATGACCGCCTGCGGCCAGAGCGGCACCGGCAGCATTGGCAAATAGCCGGGGGGCGCGGTTGCGGGAAGCTCAGCCTCGACGGAGAGCGGCGCGAGACCCCCACCCTGTCGCAGGAGATCGATCACCCGGTCTTCGAGCAGGCCCTCGACCCGGGGCAGCGAACCGCGCCGGCGTTCCGTCAACAGAGCGAGACACAGCCGGCGATAGAGGTCAACAAAGCCGGGAAACGCGGCGAGAACGTGCCCCTGCAACTGCGAGGCTGCCTCCAGCATGGCAAGATCGGCTTTCAGCGGATCAGCCTGCGTCATCGGTTCGAGCGGCATGACGGCCATGGCGGCGACGAGCCAGACATAAAGGTCGCGATTGAGCGCCGGCTCCGGCATCAGGTCGAGAACCGGCGGCAGCATGACGCTCGCCTCGTCGCGCGCCGGATGGATGAGCTTTTCCTCGCCCAGGCCCAGGCGCTGGCGCAGTTTCAGGCGATGCTGCGAGGTCCGGCCTCGCGCCGGGACCACTTGCACCGTCTTTTCCCCGCCGAAACCGCGAAAGCAGACCGAGAGAACCGGCAGCATCTCGTCCAGCGTGACAGCTGCCTCGGGATAGCGTGGCCAGGTCCGGGTGTCGCCGGCCAGCCTGTGCCAGGCACGGCCGACCGTCTCCTCAAGCTCCAGGAAATCCAGCATGACGCAACTCCTAGCGGATGACCGCTTGCGAGAGTTCGAGAAGAGCGGCACGCACATCCGGCTCGTCGGTCAGCGGCTCGATCATCGCGGCACGCACGGCGTCGCGTGGGGAAAGTCCGGCATCGATCAAGCTGGCGCAATAAACGAGGAGGCGGGTCGAGACGCCTTCCTCCAGATCATGACCTTTGAGTGCGCGCAGCCGCCGCGCCAGTTCGACCAGCGGCTCGACGGCAGAAATGGGTAGTCCGCTTTCCGCCGAGACAACCTCGATCTCACGGGCCTTGGGCAGAAAGTCGAACTCGATCGCAACGAAGCGCTGGCGGGTCGAGGGCTTCAGCGCCTTGAGCAGGCTCTGATAGCCGGGATTGTAGGAAACGACGAGCATGAAGGAGAGTGGCGCCGCAAGCTCTTCGCCCGTGCGCTCCAGCGGCAGGATCCGCCGGTCGTCGGTGAGCGGATGAAGGACGACGGCCACGTCCTTGCGTGCCTCGACGACTTCATCGAGATAGCAGACGCCGCCTTCGCGCACGGCGCGCGTCAATGGCCCGTCGACCCAGACGGTCTCGCCGCCCTTCAGCAGAAACCGTCCCGTGAGATCGGCGGCGGCAAGGTCATCGTGGCAGGACACGGTGGTGAGCGGCAGACCGAGCTTTTGCGCCATGTGACTGACGAAACGGGTCTTGCCGCAACCGGTCGGACCCTTCAGGAGAAGCGGCAGTTGCCGTGTCCAAGCCGTCTCGAAGAGGGCGCATTCGTTGCCAAGCGGGCTATAGGCCGGGATATCCGGCTGAAGATTGCGTGCGATGATGTTCATAGGTCTGATCCTTGAAAACTCTGGAAAAGGCCTCGCCGCCGGGAAAGCAGCGGGGCCGCTGTCTCACTCGGCAGGCTCGACATAGCCGCCGAAGGCAGGCTCTTTTTCCTTGCCCGGCATCAGCACGGCCCAGACAAACATCAGGGCGGAGACCAGCACGACGGCACCCGAGCCGAGGCGTACCCAGTAGAACAGTGCCAACTGGTCCTGCACGGCCATATAGCTGTCACCAAGCACGCGCTGCAGATGCACCTGCAGGACACCGGCAAAGGTGAGTGCGAAGGTCATGACTGACATGGCGGTGCACATCATCCAGAAGCTCGCGATCGACAGCCACTGGTTATACGGCTGGCGACCCCGCATTTCGGGAATGGCATAGGCCATGACCGCAAGGTTGAGCATGACGTAGGCGCCGAAGAAGGCGAGGTGTCCGTGCGCAGCGGTCACCTGCGTGCCGTGCGTGTAGTAGTTGACCGAAGACAGCGTGTGCAGGAAGCCCCAGACGCCGGCGCCGAAGAAGGCCATGACCGAGCAGCCGATCGACCACAGAAGGGCAGCCTTGTTCGGATGCTTGCGGCCGGCCTTCCAGGTCATCACGAAGGTGAAGATGACCATGGTGAAGAACGGGGCGACTTCGAGCGTCGAGAAGAGCGAACCGATCCACTGCCAGTAACCTGGCGCACCGATCCAATAGTAGTGATGGCCCGTGCCGAGAATGCCGGAGAAGAGTGCCAGACCGACGATGACATAGAGCCATTTCTCGACGACTTCGCGATCGATGCCGTTGAGCTTGATCATCAGGAAGGCGAGCACCGAGGCCATGATCAGCTCCCAGACGCCTTCGACCCACAGATGGACGACGTACCACCAGTACATCTTGTCGAGCGCGAGATTGATCGGGTTGTAGAAGGCGAAGAGGAAAAAGATCGCCACGCCCCAGAGGCCAAAGATCAGAATGTTGGTGACAACAGTCTTGCGTCCCTTGAGCGACGTCATGGTGACGTTGAACAGCAGCATCAATGCGACAATGACGATGCCGACCTTGATAATGAAGGGTTGCTCGAGAAACTCGCGGCCTTCATGGATGCCGAAGAGATAACCGACAACGGCGGCGGCAGCGGCGATCAGGAAGATCCAGAACTGCGCAATGGCGAGCTTCGGGCTGTAAAGCTCCGTCTCCGCCTCTTCCGGCAAGAGATAGTAGGTCGCGCCCATGAAGCCCATCAGCAACCAGACGAGCAGGGCGTTGGTGTGGATCATGCGCACGATATTGAAGGGGAGGAGCTCGGAGAGCGTGTTGGGCAGGACATAGATCGTGCCCGCAACAACCCCGAACAGGACCTGGGCAACGAAGAGGCCAAGCGCGCCGTAGAAATACAGCATCGCGACCTTCTGGCTTTGATATTTCATGGTGATGTCTCCTTGGGTCACGAAGGGCTCAGCCCGCCTCGTTCGGCGGCCAGTTCTGCGTCTTGATCTTGCTGGTCCATTCGAGGAAATCGGCGAGATCGTTGATCTCGTCGTCGGTCAGGTTGAATTGCGGCATCTGTCGGCGACCTTCGACGCCGGAGGGCTGTGCGGCCATCCAGGAGCGAAGCGTCTCGCGGGCACCCTCATGGTCGTCCTGACCGCCCCATCGGGTCCAGACATTGCCGAGTTCAGGCGCGAAATAGGCCCCCTCCCCCAGAAGCGTATGGCAGTTGATGCAGGAGTTCTTCTCCCAGACATGCTTGCCGCGGGCGACGCTGTCGGTCAGCGTCGTCTCGTCGGTCGAGGTCGTCCGGATGTAGTAGTGACTGTGGGCCGTGAGCCCCACGAAGATCGCAAAAAAGAAGATGGAGCCGCCGTAGAAAACGTTGCGCGCTCCAGTCTTGGTCAGGCGCTCTGCCATGCCTTTGTCCTTCCGTCTGCCGGGCGAATGACACCCGGCGCTGGTTTCCCCGCCTTGAAGGCTCCGGCGATCCCCTCGCCGGGTCTGCGGGATGCTTGTTCATAGTGAGTGGTGGGAGTTGTTCTTTGCGCTTCGGCAAGCAACGCAGCGAATCTTCAACCAATCAGGGCGACGGCCAGCGAGCGGGCGAGTGCGGCGGTCAGAAGGATGCACAACCAGCCGATGAGCGCGACCCGCATGGGATGCTGACCGGTCCTCAGCTCGAGGAAGTCGAGAACCACAAGCCGTCCTTTGGCAAAGGCGATCAGAAGAACTGCGGCGATCGGTACGATGGTAGCACCGGCGAGCGCCGCAACTACCGCGCCGCCGATCGCGAAGGTGATCAGCATGGCAAGCACGCCAACCAACTCCTCATGTTGTCTGCGGGTCATGATGGGCCTCACGCGAGATAGAGGATGGGGAAGATGACCAGCCAGACGAGGTCGATCACGTGCCAGAGCGTGGCGATCAGGATCAAGTTTTCCCGTGCCGGGCGCCAGGCGACCAGAAGAAGGGCAATTGCGCCAAAGAAGACATGCAGGAGATGGAAGCCGGTGATGATGAAATAGAGTTCGAAGAAGGTATCGAGTGTCGCATCACCGGCGAAGCGGACCTCACCCCAATATTCGAAGAGCTTGACCGCCACGAAGCAGAAGCCAAGCATAGCTGCAATGGTCAATGGCCGTTTTACCGCCTCAAGATCAAGCCGATTTCGCATCGCCACGGCAACGAAGTACCCGCTCACGAGAAGGATGAGGGTATTGGCTCCGGCTATGCCGGGTCTCAGGTGCAGACGGGCGAGTTCGAAAGCTTCCGCATCGAAGGTCGAAGCGACGAGAAAGCCGAGGATCAGGATGCCGAAAGCGATCAACTCGCTCCATACCAGGATCCAGAGCAGCAGATGGTCGTCCTTTGCCTCATCCTGGAGGCTCGTTCGCATGGCCATGGTCACATCTCCTTCCGGTCAGGATCGGTTTTAGAGAAAAATCCGAAGCGCTCTTTGTGGGAGCGCAAAGAAGACTGACGAAAGACAAGGCAGACTGCGTTCAGAACAGAAGGAAATGACTGACATGACAGATGCACAGATCGGCCTTGTCGTTGTGACACCGGTCATCGTGGGCTTTGCCCTGATGCTGAAACGCATGGGCGTGCTGCAGGGCGGAGGTACGCTTGCCGCTGTTCTGGCGTCAATGGTCATCGGCGTCATCCTGTTTCTCGGCCAGTAGGGAGAAAACCATGGAAACGACAGGATCCAGCCTAACGGCCGCCGAGGTCAGGGCGCTTGAGGACAAGCACCGCGATCTTCTCATCCTCTGCCTGAGGCTGGAGGAACTGGCCATGGACTTTGACGCAGGTGAGATCCCGCGCGGTATCCAGAAGGTTGCAAAGCACATCGAACCGCTGGTCGCGGCTGCACACACTCTGGAAGAGCAAAGGTTCTACCCCGACCTTGAGCTGCATGCCGGCTCCTGCTTCGGCTCTCTTCTTCTCGATCAGGTCAAATCCGAACATCGCGTCGACCGTCGCGCCGCCCGTGAATTGTCGCTCACTTTGGCCGCAGTCGCCCGCAAACGATGCAGACTGAGCCTGGAAACGGTAGCTCATATGGTTCGCGGCTTTCAGGAGGCGGTCCGGCGCCACATAACAGTGGAGCAGATATTGCTGCAGCAGCTCCTCAGCGTTGATCCCGAGATGCAGACGCTTCCATCATGACCCAGATCCTTTTTGCCCTTTCAGCATTCCTCATGACGCATCCGGTCCCTGCCATGCCAGGCGTTCAGGAAGGCTGACCGCAGCGCTTGAACGGCCTGCCTACCTGCCGATCTGTTCGGCAACTCCGTAGCCCTCCTGGTACGGACTCTTCCTTGTCACCGCTGACCTCATCGACCCTAATCCGTCATCGGTCAGCGTTTTCCAGGCGTCACCCGACGCGAAAACGGTGACGCTAGAGCGCTCTTGGGTCACCATCTCGCTACTTGAGGGAGGGTATGCCGCACTGCTTGGTGCTGACCCCATTCTCTCCCGAGACCTCTGACAACAATCACAAGCATGACCTCGAGGACTTCCGTTGCTCGGTGCGGGTCGCCGGCGCTTCACCCGCAATTCCACTCGTTCCTTGCGCCACATCAAGCAACCGGCGCACAGCGGGAGATAACATGACGCGATAAATCATCTTTAAGGAGAGCGTGATGCCGAACGTCGGTGACCGGATCAGCAAGACAAGGACAACTGAAGCCGACAAGGCCGGCTATGCACCGACCCGTCGCACGCTATGCGCGGGCATAGCCGCGACCCTTGCCTTGCCCTTCCTCAACAAGCGGGCGCGGGCTTCGTCACTGGACCAGCTCGTTCTCTATGGCCCTCCTGCCGGGCCATCGATCACGATGGCCTATGCGGTCGGCAAGGGGCTTCTACGCGATGTCGCCGAGAAGGTGGAGTTCAAGGTGTGGCGCACGCCCGACGAGATGCGGGCCGGCCTCTCATCCGGGTCGATGCAGGCCTTGGTCATGCCGACAACAGCTGCGGCGAACCTGCATACGCGCGGGCTTGGCCTGAAACTGGCCAATGTCATGACCAACGGTCTTCTCTACATCGTGTCGCGCGATGACAGGATCAGTGCATTCTCCGATCTCGAAGGACAAAGCGTGACCGTGCCGTTTCCCAATGACACGCCGGAGCTCGTCTTTGACGCAGCACTGGCCCATCATGGAATGAGCGGGAAAGTCAAGGTGGAGCGGGCAGGCACGCCGATCGAAGCCGTGCAGATGCTGCTCGCCGGCCGCATCGATACCGCCCTGCTGCCCGAGCCGGCGGTCTCTGGCGCGATCTTCAAGGCCAAGACCGGTGGTCAGGCCCTTCACCGGGTGATCGACATGCAGCAGGAATGGGGCGCTGTGACCGCAACGGCGCCGGTCATGCCGCAGGCAGGTCTGGCCCTCGCCCAGAGCTTCCTGGACGATCATCCGGAACAGGCGAACGCGCTTCTTCAGGGGCTTGCGCAGGCGGCGGTCGAGGTGAATGCCGACCCGGCAGCGGCTGCAAGCCAGGCCGCATCGGCACTTGAACTGCCCTGGCCGGTGCTCGAGGCTTCGATCCCCTATTCGAACCTCGTTGCCATTGCCGCGCGGGAGGCACGTGGATCGATCGAGGCTTTGCTCAAAGCCGTGGCGCAGAGCCACCCGGAAATGGTGGGCGGGCGCATGCCCGACGCCTCCCTCTATCTCTGAGGCCTGAGGATGAAGGGCCTCACAGATCGTGCGGGCAAGATTGGCCGCTTCTTCTGGTCCGGCTGGGCGGGTCTCGCTGGCCTTGCGGTCTTTGCAGCCGTCTGGCAGCTCGGCGCCGAGGCCTATGGCAGCTTCGTTCTGCCCGCGCCCGCCGCGACGATCCAGACCCTGTTGGGACTGGTCGCAGATCCCCACAACCGGCTGCTGGTACTCTCGACAAGTCTCAGGGCGCTCGGTGGCTTCTTAGTGGCGGCCGCGCTTGGGACCATTGCGGGCGTCATTGCCGGATATCATCCGGCAGTGATGCGCCTTGCGCGACCGCAGGTGACATTGGTGATCGGCGTGCCTCCCATCGCCTGGATCGTCCTCCTGATGATCTGGTTCGGCATGGGGGCCGGGACGGTCGTCGCGACCGCGGCCATCGCCGCCGTGCCGCTCGTTTTCGTCGGTGCGGCCGAAGGCATTCAAACCCGAGACCGGGCGCTCGAGGACATGGCCCGCATGGCCGGCCTTTCCCCCCTCGCTCGCCTGCTTGAAATATCGCTGCGGCAAATGCTGCACGTCCTGTTTCCGGCTCTGGTCATGGCGCTCGGTACGGCCTTCAAGGCAGCGGTTATGGCCGAGCTTCTGGCCAATGCCGGCGGTATCGGCGGAGCCCTGGCCAATGCCCGCTCGGCACTCGATGTGGAAGCAGCCCTCGCCTGGATCCTCCTCTCGGTCATCGCTCTGATCGGCGTCGAATACGGGATTGTACAGCCCCTGCGGGCGGAAGCCGAGGCGTGGCGGGAAGCTGCCCAACCCTGGGGCGTTCGCCGATGACACTTCTCCAGCTCAATGCCGTCGGCCATGTCTTTCTCGGCCGCGCTGTTCTCGAGGACGCCAGCCTTCGGGTTGAACATGGAGAAATGGTAGCCCTGGTCGGACCATCCGGCTGTGGCAAGAGCACCCTTTCCCAGATTGCCGCCGGGTTGATTATTCCACGCCATGGCCAGGTGACGCGAGGATATGACCGCAGCGCTTTCGTCTTTCAGGAGCCGCGCCTCCTCCCTTGGGCGACGGTCGAGGCCAATGTGGCGCTCGGCCTTTCCGGTCATGCGCTTTCGCGCGCCCAGCAGTCGGCGAGGATTGCGGATGCCTGTCGTCGCGTTTCGCTGGAAGAGAGCGACTGGCACAAGTTTCCATCACAGTTGTCAGGTGGCATGCGTCAGCGCACGGCGCTCGCGCGCGCACTCGTCGGCGATCCGGATTTCCTCTATTTCGACGAGCCCTTCACCGCGCTCGACGCTGCCTTGCGACGACGAATGCAGGACCTCGTCGTCACCACGGTTCTAAACAGCGGCAAGGGCGGGCTCTTCATCACCCATGACATACACGAAGCGCTGCGGATCTGCCACCGGATCGCGGTTCTAGATCGATACGGGCATGGAATTCTCGACTGCGTCGCCGTTCCCGAAATGCCCGAAACCCGCAGCGACGAGATGGTCTTCGAGATGGCTCGTCGGCTCGTTTGCGATCATCCGCTGTTTGCCGTGGTGGACGAGCATGACGAGCGGAGGCTGGCATGAGTGTGCTTCCAGCCATTCGGATGCTCCCCTCCCCCGACCTTGCCAGGGCCATGTCTGCCGAAGGCCTCAGACTGATGTTTCCTCTCGCCGCCCTGCATGCAGCACTCTGGCCGTTTCTCTGGGTGGTGGTCTGGTCTCTCGATCTGCCGTTCGCGAGCTCGTCCCTGCCGGGCCATTGGCATGCCCAGGAAATGCTTGTCGGCTCCTTCGGAGGTGCTCTCCTAGGCTTCCTGACCTCTGCTTTGCCGGAATGGACGGACACGCAGCGCCTGAGCGGCCGCCCTTTGTTCCTGCTTGCGGCTCTCTGGGCCAGCGCCCGTGTACTCGGCTTCCTCGCCGTCGAGAAGGGCTGGCTCCTCGGCCTCCTGTTCGATCAGGCCTGGATGCTGTTCCTGCTTGCCTATGTGCTGCGACTGGCGTGGATCAGAAAAACCACCGACCTCCTGGGGTTCACCCTCTTTGTGATCGCGTATGCCACAGCTGCAGCATCGCTGCGGATTGCGATGGCCCTGGAGAGCTATGAGCTTGCGGAATGCTCCATCAGGATACTCGGGCTTTCGCTTCTCGGCCTGCTCGGTCTCGCCCTTGCCCGCATCACCGTGCCGGTGACCAATCTGATCCTCGACCCGACGGAAAAGACCTCGCCCTATCGACCCCATCCGGGCCGGGTCCATCTCGCGGCGGGGTTGACCATGCTGGTGATCGTGGCAGAGGCAGCCACGCTCTCGGACGCCGTGCGCGGCTATCTGATGTTGGCTGCCGGTGCAGCCTTTCTCGATCGGGTCGCCGAGGGGTTTGTGGGGCGCGAAGGCTTTTCGCTGGAACTTGGCGGCTTGTGGATGTCGAGTGCGCTCGCCGGCACCGGCCTTGTTACCTGCGGGCTCTCTCTTGCTGGCTTGCCATTGCCCTGGCTGGGTGGGCTGCATCTGGCGCTGATGGGTGGGCTGAGTCTCGGCGTCCTGCAGGTTCTGTCGATTGCGGGCCTGCTCCATACCGGTCAACCGCTGCGCTTCTCCCGGACAACCAAGCTGTCGATCCTGCTCCTCGTCCTGTCGGTGCTTGTGCGGATCCTGCCTGAATTCACCCCGTCCCTTGCCCTGCCCTTTGGCCCGCACGGCCTCGCCTCGACGCTTTTCTCGCTCTCCTTCTTCCTCTGGGCCAAGGCCTATATTCCTCTGCTCTGGTCGCCGGAAACGGTGGATCAGGAAAGGTGCTGACATGACTAAAATTCCCGGCCCCGCCATCCCGCAGCATCTTTTGTCTGGAGGCTTCCGCCTGTTCTTCCCGGGCAGTGCGCTTGTCGCCGCCCTGTCGATTGCTATCTGGGTCCCCTGGTTCCTCGGCTTCATGCATGTCCCGACCCTCTTGCCCCCAGTTGCCTGGCACCAGCATGAGCTTCTCTTCGGCTTCGTCCCGGCCGTGATTGCCGGCTTTCTTCTGACCGCCGTGCCGAACTGGACCGGCAGGCCGGGATTGAAGGGACTGCCCCTGTTGGCGCTGTTTCTTCTCTGGATCGCAGGGCGCCTGGCAATCGGTTTCTCGGAATGGACGGGCCTGCTTGGTGCAACGCTCGTCACGCTCGCCTTTCTGCCGGTGCTCGCCATCTTCGTTCTGAAGGAACTGGTCGCGGCATCGAACCGCCGGAACTACAAGATCGTCGCGGTGCTCGTCGTTCTCAGCGCAGCCCAGATCCTCTTCCATCGCGAAATCGAGCGCTACGGGCGGATCGAGATGTCCGACCGGATGGCCCTGTCGGCAATCCTCATCCTGGTATCCCTTGTCGCAGGACGCATCATTCCAGCCTTCACCGGCAACTGGCTGAAGGCGAACAATCCGGGACGGCTGCCTCAGAATTTCGCCCCTTTCGATCTTGCCGTCATGATCCTTGCTGGCCTGTCGCTTGCAATGTGGGTCGCTGTTGCCGCCGGTTCGGAAAGCCTCCGCGCACCCACTGGGCTGCTGATGATCCTCGCCGGAATCGCGCACCTCGCGAGACAGGCCAGATGGTGTCCCGAGCGCACGCTGCGCGAGCCCTTGGTAACGATCCTGCATGTCGGTTATCTGTTCATCCCCTTGGGTTTCCTGCTCACAGGCCTTTCCATGCTCCTGCAAGTTTCAGGCTTTGCCTCAGCCGGCATCCATGCCTGGACGACCGGTGGCATCGGGGTCGTCACGCTGGCGGTGATGACGCGTGCAACCCGAGGGCATACGGGCCAGGCGCTGACGTCACCCCGCACCACGACCTGGCTGATCTATGCGCCGATTATTCTCGCGGCAGCGCTCAGAATACTGGTCGCGCTATTGCCTCAACACACCATGCTCTTGCTGCCCATTGCAGCATTCGCCTGGATCGTCGCCTTCCTGGGCTACGTGGTCTTCTACATGCCGCTGATCTTGCGGAAGGGATAGCAGGAGGGCGCGGGCGCGCCCTCACCCCCTCCACTCGGGGATCAATGGTGTATCCGACAAACCGAGGAGGTCCACTGCGCGCGCCGCGATGTGGGCGACCAGATCCTCCACGGTCGCCGGATTGCGGTAAAAGGAGGGGACCGGCGGCATCACCACGCCCCCCATCTCGGTCACCGCCACCATATTGCGCAGGTGTCCGAGATGAAGTGGTGTCTCCCGGGCGAGCAGAACCAGCCTGCGCCGTTCCTTGAGTTGCACATCGGCGGCGCGGGTGAGGAGATTGTCGGTGATCCCGGCCGCGATCGCCGCAAGAGAACGCATCGAACAGGGCGCAACAATCATCCCGGCCGTGCGAAAGGATCCGCTGGCGATGGACGCGCCGATATCGGTATCGGCATGGAAGTGATCGGCGAGGCCGATGAGGCGCCCCAGCGCCTCGTTGCCTGTCTCGTGGGCGATCGTCCGGCGCGCTGCATTGGTGACTACGAGATGCAGTTCTACGTCCTCCATCGCGGCCAGAATCCGGCCGACTTGAAGTCCGATCGCAGCACCGGATGCACCTGAAATGCCGAGGATGACACGCCTGCTCATGGGTGGCCTGCCGCCGTCTGACCTGGACCAAGTCCGAGCTCGCCCCACATGGCATCGACGCGCGCCGAGATTTCCGGCGTCATCTGAAGAACCCTGCCCCATTCCCGGTCGGTTTCGGGTGGAAGCTTGTTTGTGGCATCGAGCCCGAGCTTTCCGCCGAGCCCTGGTTTGGGAGAGGCAAAATCGAGATAGTCGATGGGTGTGTCGCTGACCACCACCATGTCGCGAGAGGCATCGAACCGGGTGGAAACAGCCCACATGACATCGCTCCAGTTTCTGACGTCAACGTCGGGATCGACCACGATGATCAGCTTTGTGTAGCTGAACTGTGGCAGCATCGACCAAAGCCCGAGCATGATCCGCCGCGCCTGCCCCGGATAACGCTTGTGGATCGAGACGACGATCGCCCGGTAGGAACAGGCTTCAGGCGGCAGCCAGAGATCGACGATCTCCGGAAACTGACGCTTCACGAGTGGAAGGAACAAGGCATTCATCGCCTCCCCGAGCACCGAGGGTTCGTCCGGGGGACGGCCCGTAAAGGTCGAGAGGTAAACCGGATTCTGGCGCATCGTCATCGCGCTCAGGGTCATGATGGGAAACGTGTCGACGGAGTTATAGTAACCCGTGTGATCGCCGTATGGCCCCTCGGGCGCGGTCTCATCCATGGAGACCGTCCCTTCGAGCACGATTTCCGCGCTGGCTGGAACATCGAGCGGCTGGGTGAGCGCCCGAACGACACGGCTGCGCTTTCCACCCAAGACGCCGGCGAATGAAAGCTCGCTCATGGTCTCCGGCAAGGGCATGACGGCTGCGAGGATCGTTTGCGGATCAGCACCGATGACCACCGCGATCGGCATATCCTGGCCCACCGCCTGCCACTGTCGGAAATGTTTGGCAGCGCCGCGATGGGCAAGCCAGCGCGTGATCAGACGCTTTCGATCCAGCGCTTGCAGCCGGTAGACGCCGACGTTGACATCCTTTGGATCATGAGGTGAAGCGGTGACGACCAGCCCCCAGGTGATCAGCGGCGCAGGTTCGCCGGGCCAGCACCACTGGATTGGCAGCCGACCAAGATCGACGGCTTCGCCTTCGAACACGACATCCTGGCATCTGGCGTGTGACACCCGGCGGCACCCCAGGGCCATGGCCGACCGAAGCACAGGCAGCATCTTCAGGGCATCCCGAAGCGAAGCCGGCGGTCTTGGCTCGCGCAATTCGGCCAGCAATTCCGCGAGATCGCCGATCTTGCCACCGCCAATGCCGTAGCCAAGTTCGATGCGCTCGCGCGTGCCGAACAGATTGGCGAGAAGGGGAACATCCGACGTCGAGCCGTCCGGCCGGACGGGACGTTCGAAGAGCAAGGCAGGGCCACCCTCTGCCAGGACCCGTTTGTGAATTTCGGTGATCTCATGGACGAGGCTGACCGGCTGCGAAACACGGACGAGCCGCCCTCGTTTTTCCAATTCACTCATGAAAGCTTGAAGGCCGTCGTAACGACGAGGCGGTGCGTTCTGTGTCATGCCGACCGCTATGGACCGCGAATTCGGCTGCGTCTTTGCGCTGGAGCAATCTGCATTGCCGGGCGCTCGCCTAGGCTTGCGCCGGTTCAAACATCCGAATTGGCGCAATGCAGATTTCATCCATTCTGGCTCTCCCGCTGAAGACCGTTCCGCTCGTGCCACTCGTGCCGATTGAACTCGTGGCGGGCCGCCTCTTCAAGCTCCTGCTCTCGGCCCATGGCGACATGTTCGAGCGTCTTGGCACATACAAGAGCTGCCGCTTTTCCTTTGCCCCGACAGACCTCCCCCTCGTTTTCCTGATCGAACCGGATCTGCAGCGCCTCACGGTGGTGCGCAAGGGCGATGCCTTCACGGCGGACGCCGGCGTGGAGGCCCCTCTGGTCATGCTTTTGGCGCTCCTCGAGGGTCGTTGCGATGCCGATGCCCTGTTCTTTTCCCGCGACCTGAAGGTAATCGGGGACATGGAGGCCATGCTCGCCATGAGAAACGCGCTCGACGACTGCGATATCGACCTGCCGCGTGATCTCGCCCGAATCGGGGGACCGGCGGCGCCCATCGTTCACAGGCTGGCCGAGAAAATCCGCAGCCAGTCGCTGAAGGAGACGCCGTCATGGAACTGATCTGCCCGGCCGGAACACCAGCGGCCTTTCGGGAAGCCGTCGATGCGGGCGCCGACGCAGTCTATTGTGGTTTCCGCGATGAGACCAATGCTCGCAATTTCCCCGGCCTCAATTTCAGCCGGGACGAATTGCGCGATGCGATTGCCTATGCCCGCAAGAAGGGCTGCATGACCTTCGTTGCCCTCAATACGTTCATGCGGGCCGGTGACGAAGAGATCTGGTATCGCGCAGCAGCCGACGCGGTGAAGCTCGGTGCTGATGCGCTGATCCTGGCCGATTTCGGCCTCATGGCGCATGTCAGGGATCACTATCCCGAGCAGCGCCTGCATGTCTCGGTCCAGGCGTCTGCTTCCAATCCCGAAGCGATCAACTTTCTCGTCGAGGCCTTCGACGCAAAACGGGTCGTCTTGCCGAGGACGCTGACGATCGCCGACATCGCCCGTATCGGGCGCAAGGTCAAATGCGAGATCGAAGTCTTCGTCTTCGGCGGGCTCTGCGTCATGGCCGAGGGACGCTGCTCGCTCTCCTCCTACGCCACCGGCAAATCGCCCAACATGAATGGCGTCTGCTCGCCGGCCAGCCATGTGCGATACCGGCAGGAGGGATCGGACATGGTATCGGAACTCGGCGACTACACGATCAACCGGTTCAGCCAGGGCGAGGCGGCCGGCTATCCGACACTGTGCAAGGGGCGCTTCGACATTGGCGATGCGCGTGGCTACGCCTTCGAGGACCCTGTGTCACTCGACGTCATGGGCGAAATCGAAGCCTTGAAGAATGCCGGCGTATCCGCCTTGAAAATCGAGGGGCGCCAGCGCGGCAAGGCCTATGTCGCCGAGGTCGTCTCGACGCTGCGCCAGGCGCTCGCAACCGATCCCACAGGGCGCGGCCCCTTGCTGGTCCGTCTCAGAGCCCTGAGCGAAGGACAGAAGACCACGGTCGGCGCCTATGAGAAGCGCTGGAGATGAGCATGAGCAAACTGACATTGGGACCCGTCTACTATCTCTGGGACGGCCCGAAATGGCGCGATTTCTATTTCCAGATCGCGGACGAAGCACCGGTGGATCGCGTGATTCTCGGCGAGACCGTGTGCTCCAAACGGCAGCATTTCATCGAGCCGCATCTGGCAGATGTAGTGGAACGCCTGGAACGGGCGGGGAAAACCGTCGCCTTCTCGTCGCTGGCACTCGTCACGCTGGAGCGCGAAAGCCGTAGCCTGAAAGAGCTGATCGAGACAGCCGACCACCCCATCGAGGTCAACGATCTCGCCTCCGTCGGCCTGATCAACGGTCGTCGGCACCTCGTCGGCCCCTTGGTCAATGTCTATAACGGCCCCACAGCGCGCCTCCTGGCACAACGCGGGGCGGAACGCATCTGTCTTCCGCCGGAACTTCCCTTCAGTTCGATCGCCAGGATCGCCGCCGATGCGCCTGATGTGGCTCTCGAAGTCATGGTGTTCGGCCGCATGCCGCTCGCCATATCGGCCCGCTGCGCCCATGCCCGCTCCAAGGGCAGGAGCAAGGACAATTGCCAGTTCGTCTGCGGCGAAGAGCCGGATGGCCTGCCAATCAACACCCTCGACCGCCAGTCATTCCTTGTGCTCAATGGCGTGCAGACCATGTCGCATACGTGCCAACTCCTGCTCAGCGAACTGCTGGAGTTGCAGGAGGCCGGGGTCAACGCCTTCCGTCTCTCGCCGCAGGATTGCGACATGGCGCGTATTGCCTCCATTTTCCAGAAGACCTTGTCCGGCGGCATGGAGCCCGAGGAGGCCGCCGCGTTGATCGCTCTCTCCTATCCGGGAGCCGTGTTCTCGAACGGATTTCATCATGCGCAAGCGGGAGCAGCCTGGGTATCGCGGGCAAGAAGCACGCCGCAAGTTCTCTGACACCAGGCTAGGTGAGGGCGGCATGTTGTTTGCGATAGCGCAACGACCGGATCGGCGTTCTTAACCACAATCGGCAACAAAGCGTAACGCATTGAAACGTAGGCAAGGTGAACTCGATGGAACTCAACGCAAGTCTGACGGTCGGAAAGATCGCCACCTCCCTCCCGGGTGCAGCCGCACTGTTCCGCCGACACGGCATCAGCTTCTGCTGCGGTGGCTCCGACAGCATCGAGGCTGCGGCCGAAGCCGCAGGGCTTTCACCACAAGCTCTGGTTGGCGAATTGCAAGGCCTTGTCGACGCCGCCGCGACGGAAGCACCGGACGGAACGGTCGATCTGATTAATCACATCCGGACACGCTACCACGACACTCATCGGGCGGAACTCATCTCGCTGATCCCGCTCGCAGCCAAGGTTGAGCGCGTGCATGGCAATCATCCCGATGCACCGATCGGACTGGCGGATCTCCTCGAGCGCATCCAGAGCGATCTCCACAGCCATATGCACCGCGAGGAGCTTATGCTTTTCCCGCACATGGAACGCGGCGACCATCAGGCGCTGACCAGACCCATCGAACAGATGCGCCACGAACATGACGTCGAGGCACAGCATCTGGCAGAACTCGAGCATGCAACAGGCGGCTTTCACCTTCCGGAAGGCGCATGCAATTCATGGCGCGCGCTTTATACAGGCACCAAAAAATTCGCCGACGATCTCGTCCAACATATACACTTGGAAAAAGAGGTCCTCTTTCCGCGCTTTCACGAAACCGTTTAGGGCTGCCACATCAAGGCTGACGTGATCATGCGGAATAAACGAAAGTTACGCGGATGGTTCAACATTGACCGACTTGCTGAAAGTCTGCCAAGGGCGTATCGCGAATGCCACTGTGACGCCGTCTGCGACATCCAAGAGTGCGTGGTCAGCTGTTCCGCGGATAAGGACACCATTAGTTACCTGATAGACCGCCTACCCCCTTTCCATCCAAAGTAGGCGGTTTAGAACATTCACGATACGTACCCTCAGTGCGTCGTTCATGTGTATTCATAGTCCCATCATGATCCAGAACTTGAGGTCAAACCATAAACCAGTAGGGGGCATCATGCAGAGGGACAATCTATGGCGAGAATGGTACGCGTGGTTCCCAGTAAAGCCCATCGACGAAAACCAGCTGTTCTGGCTAGAGACTATCTGGCGGCGAATAGACCCGGAAACCAGCGGTTGGATTTACAAATCATTTCGCTCAGACCTGCAAAGAGAAACTGAAGCGGCAATGCGCTGCATTTAGAATAATTGACCGTTTAGCTCTACCCATCTGAATTTTTTGATGGCGACGTCATGGATATTCTTGATTGCAGCCACCTATGCGAAGGGAACTGTGTCACCCGGCGGGTTCGCTTTGCGCCTGCCCATGTGTCGATACAGGACCGCTTTCGGCCGCTTAGGAGCGCTGATACCTGTCTTCGTTGCTTCCATTGCCGGCTCGTGGAGGTTTGATGCCCCTTTTCAAGGACAGAACAGCACCGATCATTCCTCCGAGCACAATACCCGCGGACCCAAATGCAATCGCCGCGATCAAACAGTTGATCAAGAGACCGAGGTTGAATTCCGTCAAAGTGACGAGTGCAGCAAGCACGCCTGCTGTCGCCCCCAGAAGCCCAAAGACGAAGCTCATACCTGTGACAGCATCGGAGGGGTCTACCACCTTCACGGCGGGAGTAAGATCCGCAGTCAGCCTTCCGTCTGGTGAATGTTCTTGAGAGTCACGCACTTTCACTCCTTCTGCGGCAATTGTGCCGTCGTCGCGGACCTTGGGATTCGCTACTCATTATCGTCGTTTAAAAGGATTCTGACCGCAGCACCTTCGAGATCCTCGTATTGTTTGGTTCGAAGCGACCAGAAGAATGCTAACAATCCAACAGTTCCCATTGCAATTGAAATGGGAACGAGAATGGCTAAGGCCGTTTTCAAGTGGTCCTCCTTGTAGACCTGATATCGCGTAAATAAGACGCGAATGCTTGATTTCCAGATTTTGCTGACCACATCCGTGATGCCGTCGAGCTTAATCCGTTTTCGGTCGCGCCCATGATACGATAGGCGGCCAGTACTATTTTGAAGCAGCGCCCACCTTCGCACGTATACGCGGTCCGCAACCGACACAAAATAAGGCGTTTCCGGCCCAGCTTCGAAGATAGAGTGAAGAAAGCCTCGCTCGCGGACTCTATGAACTCCGGCCTTTCTCGATGACCCTGCCCCCGGTCGTTTTCACATGAATGTCGCCGATGTGACGATTATTGCTATCATGGCGGCTATCGCATTTCCCGGTAGGCGTGCCAGGTCGCATGACCGAGCCAAGGAAACACAACGATTAATCCAACCAGGCCTGTTGCTACACTGAACAAAAAGAGCACCAGAACCGATAGTCCCCAGATGAGCGCGGGTTGCAGATTATTCCACACCAGCGCCATGCTCACTCCCATCGCAGTAAAGGCGTCGATTTTGTTATCCAGCAGCATTGGTACGGAAAATGCACTGATGGCAAAGGCAAAGCCTGCAAAAAGTGCACCGACAAGCGTTCCCACGAGAAGCATCGACCAACCCAATGGTGTGGCGAACAACATCGAGATGACATGATCGAAGCCGGGAAACGGCCGCACACCGAAGAACAGCGCGTACACAATGACAGCTGCTCTCATCCAAAGAAGCATCAACATTGTCAGCAGCATACCGGTGAAAAATATCTGCGCACCTGCACGTGGGCGCACCCTCAGCATTGACGAAAGGGTTGTCCGATCACCCTTCTCAAGGCTTTGGCTTTTTAAATACAGGCCCGCCGCGACCAATGGCCCCACGATCATGAATCCAGCGAGAGCAGGAAAGAGCAGATAGTCTTGTCCGCTCGTGAACATGTACACGACGAACAGCCAGGAGACGCAAAAGACAGCTACGCCATAAGCCAGGCTGAGCAGGGGTTGCGTCCAGAGGTCTTTCCAGCCTGCCCGCAACCACCGAAGCGCAGCGTCATTCGATAGGTGCCGCTGGTATTGCTCGCTGCGCGTCTCCTCTACATCCGAGATCTCGGACACAAAGATTGCCTTGTGCTTTCTCGTCATCTGAAGCTCCCCTGTTCTTAGCAAGCCGATTTGGCAGCTCGAAACTGTCCGGACGTCTGGCCCCTCTCCTTCAGGTGAGGAACGCAGCCAGGCTGCGACGAAAAGGCCACGTATAAAAGGTGCACGTTGGCTAACAATACCACCAAAACAGCAGTAGCAATCATTCCAACCCAAAACACTCGATGTCCCAGCGCTGCTTTCATTTTAGCCACTCAAGGCTCCGTTTGGCTCAATGCGAAGACGTATAGAGCAAGGACCTTGATCTCCACAGGCGACAGTCGTTCGTCCCATGTTGGCATGTGACCCGCACGACCACCGTGGATCGTATCTATGATCGTTCGAAGACTTCCGCCGTAGATCCAACGGTCATCAGCGAGGTTGGGTGCACCGACTTCTGGATCCCCTCTGCCCTCTGAACCGTGACAGGTAGCACAGTTGCTTTGGAAGACTTCGCGACCGCGAACGACCTGCTCGTTATTATCATCTGTCGCTGTCCTGGGATCGCTCATGGTCTGCACGAAGGCTGCCACATCTCGCACCTGCTCCCGATCCAACATTTCATCTCTGCCGAATGCCGGCATCTGGGAAACCCTTGTATCCAGGTGTCGAGAATTGATGCCGACGGTCAACGTTTGCTGGATCATCTCAGGGGTTCCGCCCCAAATCCAGTCATCGTCAGTGAGGTCAGGGTAGTTAGGCCCGCCTTTACCGTCCCGGCGGTGACAAGCTGCACAGTTGTCGCCAAACAGCTGGTGACCTGCCGTCTCGGCAGTCGCCATCAGTTTTTCGTCGGCGCGGATTTCGTCGAACGAAAGTTCTGCAATGCTCGCCGCCCAGGACGAGCGGGAAAGAGCAGCGTTCTGCAGAACTTCCGCGACTTCCTCCTTCTGATCCACTCCAAGCAGGCCCTTTGTGTACGTGTCCCCCAATGGCCAGGTTGGGAGAAGCATCCACCACACGACGGCAAAGATGTGAGTGATGATCAAAAAAAGTAGAATACCTTTAGGTATCGGGGTATCTAGCTCCTTGATGCCATTCCATACATGTCCTGTCGTCTTTCGTTTGCTGACGGGATCAATTTCTACCTCCATGGGGCATCCTCCTCATGGAACAATTCTCGTTCAGCACTTTCAAAACGCTTCTTGTTTGACGGCAGGAATGTGTAAACGAGCACCAGGATCGAAAAGCCGATTAGATAAAACAGGCCCCAGGTCTTTGCAGTTTCGACAAGCACTTCATGACTGACGTTCATCTCGCACTCCTAGTTATTCGAGGGTTCAGGCATGGGCTCCGCAGCTGCGGTATTTTCATAAGCAGCACCAGTCAGCCTTCCCAACACTTGAATGTAAGCAACCAGAGCATCCATTTCGGTTAGGTTTGTAACAACCCCGTCGAACGCAGAAAGCTGTGTTCCTTCACCATAACGCGTTGTGACTTCACTCGCCTGTTCGCTGTCTGGTGCTGCCTGTCCGTATGCGTCGACTGCGGCATTTTCGATCATGTCGTCCGTATAAGGGACCCCAACCGTGCGTTGAGCTGCAAGCATGAGCGGGAGCTTCGTAGTATCAAGCAGCGTCGTCGACAACCATCGATACGACGGCATGTTTGATTCCGGCACCACATCGCGCGGATTGTTCAGATGCGCCACATGCCAGAAGTCGGAGTATTTGCCACCAATCCGTGCGAGGTCCGGGCCGGTGCGTTTGGAACCCCACAACATCGGGTGATCATACTTTGATTCCACTGCCAGAGAGTAAGGTCCATACCGTTCAACATCGTCTCTAAGGGTCCGGATCATCTGGCTATGACACGCATAGCAACCCTCGCGGACATAGATGTCGCGTCCCGCCAGCTCAAGCGGGGTATAGAGACGCATGTCCTCGACGGTCTCAACGGTGTCGTCTATCGTGAAGAGCGGCGCAATCTCCACAATGCCGCCAACGCTTGCTGCGGCAATGATCGCGAGCATGAAACCAGTTGCCGAACGTTCTAGTTTTCTATGTATAGAATCCGACATATGGTCACTCCGCAGGCGTTGCATGGGTCTTTACCCCATCAACAATCGGAAAATCTTCACTTGAAGCGGCCGTAGCCGTCCCAGCATGCCTGACCGTCATCCAAACGTTATAGGCAGCGATCACCGCGCCGATGAGGAAGAGCAAGCCGCCAAATGCTCGGGCAATGTAGTAAGGATACATTGCCACCAGCGTATCAACGAACGAGTAGGTGAGAGCGCTGTCTTCCGAGTAGGTCCGCCACATCAACCCTTGTATGATCCCCGAATTCCACATGGCAAACACGTAAATGAGCGTGCCTATAAGGGCGAGCCAGAAGTGAATTTCAACCAAAGCAGCCGAGTACATGCGGTCCAGTTTCCAGATTGCCGGCACCAGGGTGTACAGAGCTCCAAAGGTAATGAGCGCGACCCAGCCCAACGCCCCGGCATGAACATGCCCAACAGTCCAATCGGTGTAGTGAGACAGGGAATTGACTGGCCTTATGGCCAAAAACGAACCTTCGAATGTCGACAGGCCATAGAAGAAGGCTGCCATCATCATAAAGCGCAGGGTCGCGTCATCACGCACTTTGTGCCAGGCACCGTTCAAGGTGAGCAAGGCGTTTCCAGCCGAGGCCCAGGACGGAACAAGTAGCATGACTGAAAAAGTCATACCAAGGTTCTGCACCCAATGAGGAAGCGCAGTGTAATGCAAATGATGGGATCCTGCCCACATGTAGAAGAAGGTAATGCCCCAGAAACTCAGAATCGACAGCCTGTACGAAAAGATCGGGCGTTGAGCACGTATGGGGAGATAGTAATATAACATGGCCAGAAAGCCAGCGGTCAGGAAAAACGCTACAGCATTGTGCCCGTACCACCACTGCACCATAGCGTCCTGTACCCCGGCCCACACGGTGTAACTTTTCGCGTCGGTTACTGAGATGGGAACAGCCAGATTATTGACGATGTGGAGGATAGCCACCACTAGAATGAACGCGAGATAGTACCAGTTCGCAACGTAGATATGCGGTTCTTTTCGCCTGGCGAGCGTCCGTACGTAGAGTACGAAGTAGACGATCCATACGATCACAAGCCAGATATCCGCATACCATTCTGCTTCGGCATATTCCTTGGATTGAGTCACTCCAAGGAAATAGCCGGAGATCGCAAGAAGGCAGAACAGGTTAAAGCCGAAGAGGACAAACCACGGCGAGAATTGGTCCGCTAACCGCGCGCGGGAAGTCCTCTGCACAACATGGAACGATGTGGTGATCAGAGCATTCCCGCCGAACCCGAAGATTACTCCGGATGTGTGGGCAGGCCGTATTCGGCCGAAACTCGACCAAGCGGTGTCAAAATTGAGGGCAGGCCATGCAAGTTGTGCAGCCGCCCAGACTCCAACAAACATGCCAAATATGGCCCAGAAAAGCGTCAGGCCGACACCAATCTTGATTGGGTCATCGTAATATTTGCTAAATCGTGAAGGGTCTGGTGCCGGGGAAAACGCTCCCGACATTAGCAGCGCCAACAAACAGCCACTATAGATCAGAACGATCAACCCGTGGATGCCAAATGGCTCATTGCGCCCAACGGCGGCCATCGCGACACCGATCACGGCAAGTACGATGAGAACGCCTGCAGCAAGATCCCGCTCTCCAGTGGTCAACTGTCTCATGTCCCCTCCCCGCGTAGCACATTTAAACGTCGGAACCTGTCCAAGAGAAGAAGGATCCACACTGTTCTTCTGAATTTATCTCGGTTTTTCGCTTAAAAGTGAGCAATCCGCTATAAATCAGCACACTACCAGACCTCCGCGATCTTTTTAACCCGCGCTCGGTAACTGGACCAATAAATTCAACTAGCTTGACCTAGCGCGCCAAAAAATGTCTCGCAACTGCAGCTGTGCCAGCACGTTCAGAACTGCAACAGTGGTTCTCCAGCCAACTTGTCATACCTCGGGACTACCCTGTGGCCGTGCCTCGGTGACAGATCGTCTTTCGCCCATAACCGCGCGATAATTTGCCAACGTTATGATCGCACCACCCAGGAAGACCCAGAGGTCGATCGCTTCTGCGTAAATGTAACATCCTACGACTGCTGCCATTGGCACGCGGAGGAAATCAATTGGCATGGCCACTGATGCGTCGAGGCGTTTCAAAGCTTGGGCCTGACAATAGTGGGCGCAGAGGGCCCCGAGACCTGCGACAGCCATCCATGGCATGTCAGTAAAGTGGACCGGACGCCAGTCTGTCAGTGAAGCAATGAAACCCAAAGGAAGCTGGATCACGATCATCCAAACGACGATCGCCGCCGGTGAAGCCTCTCGTGTCAGTCTTTTAACCAAGATCAAAGAGAGAGCGTACCCGGCGGCGGCAATGAGCACGAGACCTGCAGCCGGATCGACCATTGTAAAGCCTGGACGCACAATGATGAGAACCCCGATAAAGCCGGTTACCGTTGCGAAGATCCGTGGCCTTGTGAGCTTCTCCCGCAGGAAAAGGAATGCAAACAGTGCAACCCAGATCGGCATAGTGAACTCAAGTGCAAAGACCGATGCCAGTGGCAAGATCACGACGCCAATCGTCCAAAGGTACTGCGCAACAAAGTGAATCAGGTTTCTTGCAAAGTGCAACTTCAACAATCTGCCTTGGCAAAGCTCCGGCAGCAGAAGTCGTCCAAAGATCAAGATAACGCATAGCCCCACCAGAGCACGGAAGAAGAGAACTTGCTCGATCGAAAGCGTGGCCGCGAGCTCTCGCGACCCCACTGACATTCCGACGAACGAGAACATTCCGAGCGCCATCCATAGCAGCCCTTGAAAGAACTCGGTGCGGTGATGATACTCGTTCTGCATCTCGCGTTCTTCCAAATCGGACGGTTGCCGCATCGCGCTCGCGTCCTTGATGAAATGAGGGCTGGGCTTCAGGCGGCTGGTGGACCCGGATCGTAAAATCCGTTTGTAGGGTTCGAACCAAGTCCGTGTCGCCGGTCCAAGCCGCCAGAAACGACGTACAAAATCGGTCTGGGCGCAGGTGTTCGTTCTTCTCGACCGAGCGCTTCGCGTTCGCGACGGGCCGCCTCCGGCTGGTACTCAACCTTCTCCAGCAAGATCTTCTCTTCCACACCGTTCGAGTTGATCAACGACATTTCCTGGCCTTCACGCAATCCGAGAAGTGCCAGCCCTCTGAGCGTGGTGATCGGCAAGAACATACCCACTGGCCCACTGAGCTGACCCGTGGCGATTACACACGTATCGCTCTCTCCACCGTCGACGAAAACGGACACGACTATTGACGCTGGCGATGTCCGCTAGCAAATCCTCCCGAAATACCACGATTGCCCTCTCAAGCTTTTGTCGTATCAACGGGATGAGAGTATCGTGTTGGCCATGCGGGCGATCGCGCAAGACCTCCAGAATGGTGAAATCTTTGGTCGTTAGAATAATGCTGCCGTTCGACATTTCGCAATTCTCCGTCGCTCACCTTCGAGCACATGCACAGACATGGACATGGATGGGAGCCCCCCTGCGCGCGGACAGCGCAGGGGTGGCTATCCTGCGGTCAAACAGCCTCCATTGATTGCGAGACGAGAGAGCACCGATATCATGATGCAAACTCGGTTACTTCAACATGCTCGACCTGCAGACGATGCTGGCGACCATCCCTTGCGACCCAATCGATCGACTGCCCGGCGGACAGACCGATGAGGGCTGCACCAATTGGCGTCAGGATCGAGATCTTGTTTGCGGCGATGTCAGCTTCTCCGGGAAAGACCACCGTAACTGTTCGATCCTCACCGAGGTCGCTTGTAAAGCGAACTGTAGAGCCCATTCGGACAACGTCTAAACCAATACTACTATCGGGCACGACGCGGGCCCGGTCGAGCTCCATGAGCAGCTCCTCGGACACGGTCGGATTGCGCAAAGCATGTGCTTCTGCGAGCCGCGAGAGCCTCGCATGGTCAGTTCTTGTCAGGCTGATCGCGGGTTTGCGATGGCGCTTCGTTTGGGGAGCCATTGGGTTATCCTACTAGAGATGCAAAGCCGCGCATCACGCGCTGCTGTATATTTGGAATTGTCGATGAGTTGCCGCTTGGTCGACGCTGGTTCCCTACGTTCGGGATCGACCTATGCCCCACGACCTGATCGCGACGCGATGCGGCCGAGGGTCAACTGCCTGCGATGAGGCACATTGAACTGCCCCCCATTTCGACCGGACAGTCGGCATAAGCAGAAAGGCTCAAGCACAGGCTTGAGGACAGGCTTATGTCTAACGAGTATCGACACGTTGAATTGCTGACGGGTGATGTCCGCCGCAGACGGTGGACAACCGAGCAGAAGCTGACAATCATTGAGCAGAGTTTTGAACCTGGCGAGACGGTGTCTTCGGCTGCTCGCCGCCATGGCGTTGCGCCCAATCTGCTTTACCGGTGGCGCAGGCTCTTGAGTGAGGGAGGTGCTGCAGCCGTGGATTCTGACGAGCCGGTTGTCGGCAATTCGGAAGTTAGAAAGCTGGAGGACCGCGTTCGCGAGCTGGAGCGCATGCTCGGCCGCAAGTCGATGGAGGTCGAAATCCTCCGCGAAGCCTTGTCCAAAGCAGACTCAAAATAACGGATATCGCGGCCGATCTTGTTGCCGAAGGACGGTTCCCGATGAAGGCTGTCGCCGACACGCTCGGCGTTTCCCGTTCCAATCTGATCGAGCGCCTGAAAGGCAGATCGAAGCCGCGCGGCTCCTATCACAAGGCCGAGGATGCAGAGCTTCTGCCCATCATCCGCAGGCTGGTGGATCAAAGGCCAACCTATGGCTATCGGCGGATCGTCGCGCTTCTCAATCGCGAGAGGCAAGCCGCCGATAAGCCTGTCGTCAACGCCAAACGGGTTCATCGCATCATGGGCAACCACGCCATGCTGCTGGAGAAGCATACGGCCGTTCGTAAGGGCCGCCTCCACGACGGCAAGGTGATGGTCATGCGCTCGAACCTGCGCTGGTGCTCGGACGGTCTGGAGTTCACCTGCTGGAACGGCGAGGTCATTCGGCTCGCCTTCATCATTGACGCCTTCGACCGCGAGATCATCGCCTGGACGGCGGTCGCCAACGCGGGTATCTCCGGCTCTGACGTGCGCGACATGATGCTGGAGGCGGTCGAGAAGCGGTTCATAGCAACGAGAGCCCCGCACGCAATTGAGCATCTCTCCGACAATGGCTCAGCTTACACCGCGAGGGACACGAGGCTGTTTGCCCAGGCGCTCAATCTGACGCACTGCTTCACCCCGGTGGCCAGTCCGCAGTCGAACGGCATGTCGGAAGCCTTCGTCAAAACCCTGAAGCGGGACTATATCCGCATCGCAGCACTACCGGACGCCGAAACAGCGCTCCGGCTCATCGACGGATGGATCGAGGACTATAACGAAATCCATCCCCATTCCGCGCTCAAGATGGATTCCCCTCGGCAGTTCATCAGGGCTAAATCAAACTAGCCGACATGTCCGCTGAAACGGGGTGCACTCCACACATCCGTTTGCGGATGATATGGAAGCAATTTTTCAGCATAACCAGAGATAGGGCTCTCATACCTTATAAGTCAAGCACTGCCCGCTCGCCTATCAAGCGAGGGGCTAGCTTGCTGCTGTAAGTGCTTCTCTCTGGCGACGGGATTCCGAAGGTCCTCAAGTATGGATACGACTTGCTATCAATACCGATCAGGCCTAGGTATCAAGGGCCGGTCAAGACCTCCCAGTCGCCGGTGTCCCCTAGCGGCGCGTTAGCCGCGACTTAGCCACGGCCTATGCCGTGGCGATTTTTTTCCAGTAGCCTCATCGTCGCCAGCTCGGACCTTTGAGAGGAGTTCCGGCTTTGTAACAGGCCATGAAAAGTCCTGAAGCCCCAGAATGAGAAGACGAACCGAATTAGAATTCTGTTCGAACCATGCTGCGGGCCAATGCAGCGATCAGGTCGGTTCTGGTGACGATACCGATGAGTTTTCCATATTCCAGAATGGGCACGGCATCGACGTCTGTGTCGCCCATCAAGGGTAACAACGCTCCAAGTGGCGTTGCTGCAATGGCGCGAGGTACGGTGACGCTCATGATATCGAGTGCCAGGACAGGCTTGCTTCTTTCCGGGTCAATCAGCCGGCGTAAAGCAGGCATGAAGCCTCGATCGAGTCGAAGCGCATCGTCTCTTGCTCGACTGATGAGATGCATCTGGAAGATGATGCCTAGAAACCGCTGCTTATCGTCGACAACGGGAAGCGATGTAAAACGATGACGCCGGAAGAGATCCGCGACTGTGCCCAAATCTGTGTTCGCCTCCACAGTGATCAGGTTCGAGGACATGATGGCGCCCGCAGTTGTAGTGCCGGACTGGTGTGCCGCTGCCAGGAGTTCCGCTGCACCGATAAGGCGTGCCAAATCTTCAACGCCGAGGTTGAATGACTGTCGATATTGTTGAAGGATGTCGCTCAGCTCAGCCTCGGAAAGCCCTAGCCGTTCAACGGCGATCCGATCAGTGGTGCCATGCCTGTTTTGCTGGTCGAATTGACGAAGTGGGTAGCGGCGCCCTGTCACTCTGGCATAGGCGATCGCGATAAATACAAGGCTTACCGTACCCGTCGCAATTGGTGCAAGTGCGAACCAGAAACCAAGATGCTGAACAGCTTCCGGACTCATGGCCACCGTCATCGCGACTGCTCCTGCCGGCGGATGCACCGCTCGCAGCGTGAATGTCGCGACAATCGCAAGGGCGATAGCGAGGGCGATCCGCAATATTGGCTCGGGAACGAACAGCGAGATTGCGACGCCGACGAGCGCAGCAACCGTGTTGCCGACAACTGCGGACCACGGCTGAGCAAGCGGACTATTTGGAACTGCAAACATGAGAACCGCACTCGCGCCTAGCGGTGCGACGAGGTAGAGGCCATAGTCAAGATCAACGCCGGGAGACAACACGAAAAAGCCGGTCAGCCAAAGCCCTATGAAAGCACCAAGGCCCGCGCGCACGGCTTCCATTGGAGCAGTGCCAGCGACTGCTGGTCCTAATGAACGTAAGAACTGCAATTGAATGTTCCCGATCGACTGAAAGCGCAAACTTTCAGCAAACGATGAAAATTTCAACCGTATTAGCACTCCGCCGCTCATCTCCTCCGAATTGGAGACTTATTAGTTCAGAAGGAAATTCGCAGCAAAAGAAGGGCTAGCGCGTGACTAGATGCCATGGCCGATTTCATGTTCACCAAATGCCTAACTGGCAGAATACAAAGGTTTCCTCGCCGCACAGTAGTAGCGATGACCGCGAGCTCGTTAGGTTTGCACACAGGAGCGTCACGACCCGCAATAGCCAGCTGCGGATTGGAAATCATGTTCAATAAGGCTCTATAGTCAGTTCGCACTAACGGATAACGGCAGCCGACATCGCCTTCGACCGAAGTCGAGACAAAGTTGTCGATCATATCCCGGACCGGGGTTGGATTGGGATTAACATGCCGCAAGATTAACCAACTATCCTGGGTGCTGGCAGTGATCTTTGCAACTCCATCGGTCGGGACCGTGGCACTGTGGTCAGCCCATCCCTGTGCGGTGCCGATCCTAGCGGCTGTTGCGCAGAACGTCATCTTATCAAAGCGCTCACAAGCTATTAGCGCCAGCCAGCTCCCGGTCAACCCATCGATCGAAAGCCCGGGAATATGTGCCCGCCCGAAGTGCAGTGCATCCATCAGCACCAAGACATCGCCGCCAGATAGTCCGTCATATAGGGTGCAGACGGCGTGCCAAAGCGCCATGGCGAGGCTGGTCGTACCGCAGTATATGCAGGTGAAGCTCCAACCCAACAATGTGCGCGTCCCACATTGTCAGATTGGCGCCAAGGGAATTGCAAAACACGAGCCCGGGGGGCAGCACGACCGTCCATGACGGAAAGAAGTCGCCGTAACGGAACAAGGATCAAACAACAGCGTCGGGACGGGAGGCAGCTCTTGGAATAGAGCTTGGTACGAGCGCTTCGCTTTCGTCTAGCAGCGACGATGGCGTTGGTTACTTCCACGCCACCATACTGCCCTCGCCTGCTCTGGACCGGATCAGACGGAGTGTGTTTACACTCGCACCGAATCCGGTCCTGGAACCGCATTCTGTCGCAGGCAACGATGACCTTCGTCCGCACCGTATAGCTAGAAACAGTGATTTCTCAAAGGGAATGAATGCTTGTTTGAGTTCGGATGCGCGCCTCGATCTCAGCGCGGATCCGGGAAAAGATCACGGCTAGACGTCAGGCTGCTGATGGTCCCGGATCATCGAATCCGCCGGCCACAACGGAACTCATGCAGCGATGCCTATCAAGTCCGCCAGATATGACGCGCAGCATCGGTTTTCGCCCAGCCGTAGGCTCTTCTTGACCTAGCGCCTCTCGTTCACGCCGCGACGCTTCTGGCTGATACTCCACCTTCTCGAGCACAATCTTCTCCGTGACGCCATTCATATTGACCAATGACATCGCCTGGCCTTCGCGCAGTCCGAGAAGCGCCAGACCACGAAGCGTCGTGATGGGTAGGAACATGCCCACCGGACCATGTGTCTGGCCGGTCGAGATCACACGCGTGTCACTCTCCCCAGCTGCAACGCGGAAGCGTACCCGGCTATTGATGCTTGCAATGTCACCTGGCAGGTCTTCTCGGAAAACGACGAGCGCCTTCTCCATCTTGTTTCGTATCAGCGGCATCAGCAGGCCAGTCTGGTCATGGTGGCGATCTCGCAAGACCTCTAGGATAGTGAAATCCTTGGTCGTCAGGATAATGTTATCGTTCGACATTTCGCAGTTCTCCGTCGCTCACCTTTGAGCGAATACATCGACAAGAATGGGAGATCCCCCTGCGCACATTCCGCGCAGGGGTGACTATCCTGCGATTAGGCAGCCTCCATTGATGAAGAGACGACAAAGCGTGCGAGTCATCATGCCACCTTGCTTGCTGCAAGATTTTCTACGTGCTCGACATGAAGACGATGCACACGGCCGTCGCGTGCGACCCAGTCGATGGACTGGCCGGCAGAGAGACCAATGAGCGCAGCGCCAATTGGTGTGAGGATGGAAATCCTGCCAGCGGCAATATCGGCTTCTCCGGGAAACGCGAGTATCACCGTGCGATCCTCGCCAAGATCACTTGTAAAGCGAACAGTCGAGCCCATCCGCACGGCATTAGAGGCGATCTTGTAATTTTGCACGACGCGAGCACGGTCGAGTTCGAACAGGAGCTCCTCAGAGACCTCTGGGTTGCGCAAAGCATGAGCCTCCGCGAGCCGCGAAAGCCTCTCATGGTCTGTTTTAGTCAGGACGATCGCAGGCTTGCGATGACGCTTCGTGTCGGTAGCCATAGTCTCGTTTCCTACAAGCAAGCGCAGTTGCGCGTTCGCCGCGCCGCTGTCGTTTTAATATTGATGGATTGTCGCTTTGACGACGCTTGTTCCCGCCATGCGGGAAAGAACCGATGCCCCTCGACCAAGTCGCGACGCAACCGGGCCGGGGGTTACCTGCCTGCGATCAGGCACATCCGTGTGCGGATGATATGGTTGCGTTCAGTCAGCATGTCCCCAAGATGGGCGCAACGGATTGCGAAGTCAAGCAACGCAATCAGTTCGCCTCGAAAGCAGATAAATGGTCGCTATCCGCTGGATCGAGCCAAGCAGCAGGTGGCGCGGCATCCTTCTAGTTCGATTGCTGAGGTTGCTATTTGTGACCCATACATATAGCCTCACATAATGGGCCAAGACTTCCCAGTTGAAGGCATCCCCGCGGCGCGTCAGTCGCTTCCTAGCCACGGCATCTGCCGTGGCATTTTTTATTCGGGATTTCTTACACCATATCTCGAAATCCGGCTTTGAGCTTCACCAGGAAGCGGCTTCAGCGCTCATTCTTCACGCGTTTCACGCGCGCACCCCTGGGCAAGTTGCCTCGCACCTGTTGCTTGAATTTGGTGCTGGTCGAGACTGCAAAGTGCATCACCCGGATCCCGTGAATCAAACAGAAGGTTCCATCGCGGGTGCTGACCACATGAAGTCCGCGAATCTCGCGCCCATTGCGTAGATATAATGGCACCTGGACCTCGCGAACCGCCGGGTTACGAGCCTAGCACATGACGGAAGGCCAACGGTATTATCCGATGCTTTTCTGCATGCCGATTATGGGCTCCCAAAAGCCGCAGTTGACTTTTGTCAGCGGTAATGAATTATGTCAGGACCACCTGACGAGTACATCATATGTCGATCCGCGCCACCGACCAAATCATTCACAAGGCCGCCTGGCTTTACTACACACATGGGCTTCGTCAGGACGAAGTGGCGCAAAGGCTCGAGATCTCCAGAGCTTCGGTCGCCATGTATCTTCGCAAAGCGCGAGAGATGGGCATCGTCACAATAACCACCTCCTCGGAGCTGTTTTCCGATGACGTTCTGGCACGCGAACTTGAGGACGCAACCGGGCTGACGACCGTCTGGATTGTGCCGGAAGACCGGCAAGCCATGGATCCGGCCGCCGAAATGCCCGTCGTTGCCGCCTCCGTATTTCTCGAACTGATAAACAAGGGTGAGCGGGTTGGCGTCGCCTGGGGCCGCACTGTCTACCACATCGCCGACGTCATGCCCTTTGCTGACCTGCGCGGTGTAACTGTTGTCCAGCTCTGCGGCAACTTGGGAGCCCCCTACTCCTATCGCCCAGACCAATGCACGACGGAAATTGCCCGACGACTTAACGCGGAAGGCATCAATTTCTACGCGCCGCTGGTGCTCTCCTCGGAACGACTGGCCGACGAGTTACGCGGCGAGCCTGTCATCCAGGAGCAGCTTGCCGCTATTTCCGACTGCCAGTTGGCGCTCTATTCCGTCGGCGGCATCGAGGCTGACAGCCACCTCGTCAAATGCGGCGCCCTCTCGGCGCAAGGCATGCACGAAATGGGTGAACTGGGGGCAGCAGGCGTCATTGCCGGACAGCTCATCGATCAGGACGGCCGCTGGATGGATTGCGCCCACAATCGGCGCTGCATCTCTGCAGATCTTGATTCCATCCGGGCGATCAGGAAGCGAATGCTCGTCGTCCAGGAAGACAACAAGCTCGAACCGTTGATAGCGGCATTGAAGGGTGGCTTTGCCTCGCATCTTGTCGTCACCACCTCGATGGCGCGAAGGGTTTTGCAACACTGGAGCCACGAAGGGCTCGGCAAGGTGGGTTCGGGCAAGGCTTGAACTTCTAAAGCTTTGGTCCACCGATGCCGGTCGGACCGGTATATCGGGGAGGTCGAATATCATGGAGAATCTCTGGCGCGACGACGAGGCCGAACGGTTCGTTGCAAGCTATTCCACGAAGGGCGTCAATCGCGACCTGGCGCTACGCACCTACACGACACGTCTTCTTGGGGGGGAGCCGCGGCTTGTCCTGCACGGCGGCGGCAACACGTCCGTCAAGACCGAGGTGACCGATCTCGTTGGCGATACCCATGCCGTCCTCTGCGTCAAAGGCAGTGGCTGGGACATGGGCAGTATCGAACCGGCGGGCTTGCCGGCCGTAAAGCTCGCTTCGCTCCTGAAGAGCCGCAAGCTGGCGACACTCTCAGACGAGAACATGGTGACGCTTCTACGCGCCAACCTGATTGACCCGAGTGCCCCCAATCCATCCGTGGAGGCACTTCTGCACGCCTTTCTCCCCCACAAGTTCATCGACCACACCCATTCGACGGCGATCCTTGCCATCGCCAACCAAGCAGAGAGCCGGGAAATGAGCCGTGATCTCTTCGGCAGCAAGATGGGTTTCGTGCCCTACATCATGCCGGGTTTTGCGCTTGCAAAGGCAGCGGCGGAGGTGTTCGACCAGGACCCCACAGTCGAGGGACTGATCCTCGACAAACACGGGATTTTCACGTTCGGCGACACGGCCCAAGAAGCCTATGACCGGATGATCTACCACGTCACTGTGGCGGAGGATCACGTCAAGAAAAACGGTCGCAATCCCTTTACGCCGGCCAGGCTCCCGGACGAACTCGCAAGTGTGGACGAGATCGCCCCGCTCCTGCGCGGTGCCGTCGCCGTCTCCAGGGGCGAAGGCCGCTACGACCGCATGGTCAATGTGTTCCGCGCTTCGCCGCAGATCCTTGACTTCGTCAATACAGCCGAAGTCGTCGATATGGCCGCCAGAGGCGTGTCTACGCCAGACCTATCGATCCGCATCAAGACGGGCCCGATGGTGCTGCCGGCACCGTCAAGCGACGGCGTCGCCGGATATCGCGCTCTCATCGACGAACGCGTTGCTGCCTTTGCCGCTGACTACACCGAATACTTCCGCAGCAACGACGCCCGCGACGACGTCGCGCGCGTCATGCTCGATCCCATGCCACGCCTGACGCTGGTGCCAGGCCTTGGCATGTTCGGCCATGGCCGAACCTTCAAGGATGCAACAATCGCGGCGGATGTCGGCGAGATGTGGATCGAGGCGGCACGTGATGCAGAAGCCCTGGGGCGCTTCGAGCCTGTGAGCCGGCCCGATCTTTTTGATCTCGAATACTGGTCGCTGGAACAGGCAAAGCTCGCTGGCGCCAAGCCAAAACCATTTACCGGCCAGGTTGCCGTGGTCACCGGTGGAGCCGGTGCCATCGGTGCAGCCATCGTCAAGGCATTTGCAGCCGAAGGCGCGCATGTCGTGGCGCTCGATCTCGACGGTGAAAAGGCGGCGGCGACAGCCAGGTCCGCTGGAAACAGCTCGATTGGCATCGCTTGCGACATCACCGACCCTGTCTCAGTGCGCGCGGCCTTCGACAAGACGGTCGCCACCTTCGGGGGCGCCGACATTGTCGTATCGAATGCCGGTGCGGCCTGGGAAAGTGCGATCGCCACCATGGACGATGCACTGCTGCGCCGGAGCTTTGAGCTGAACTTCTTCGCCCACCAGACCGTGGCGCAGAATACGGTGCGTATCATGACGGCGCAGCAGACAGGGGGTGTGCTTCTGTTCAACGCCTCCAAGCAGGCGGTCAATCCGGGCGCCAAATTTGGCGCATATGGCCTGCCGAAGGCAGCCACCCTGTTCCTGTCGCGCCAATACGCGCTGGAGCATGGAGCGGACAACATCCGGGTAAACGCCGTGAATGCGGATCGCATCCGCTCTGGTCTGCTCAACGACGAGATGATCGCCAACCGCGCTGCCGCCCGAGGCCTTTCCGTCAAGGAATATATGGGCGGCAACCTGCTTGGGCTCGAAGTGACCGCCGAGGATGTGGCGCGTGCATTCGTACACCACGCACTGGCCGAACGCACCACGGCCGATGTGACCACTGTCGACGGCGGCAACATCGCAGCGGCCATGCGATGATCTTCCGAACGGATCGGGCACCTGCCCGATTTGCTTCACCACCTAAAACAAAAGGGGCGGTCCGGCGAACCGCCCCTTCTTCATTGCTATGGACGACAATTCAAGGCTTGGGCATCCATTCCGGCATAGCGACATCGGCATGAGCGAACTGCGGCAACTTAGCGCCGAGCTCCTCCATATTCTTGATGTCCTGATCGTTGAGGTCCTTCTGCGTGATCAGAGTTGGCGGCACGATGACCTGCTTGCCCGGATCCTCGCCGGCCAGCAGCATGGCAAGTGTCCGCACGGAAACCTGCCCGACGACCGCCGGGTTTGTTGCAGCGGTCGCAACCCAAGCGGAATCCGGCTCGCGCATCGCGGCAATGTCGGAGGTCGAGATGTCAGCAGAGTAGATCTTGACGCTGGAGGACATACCCGCCTCGTCGACGGCGATCTTCACGCCTTTGGCGAATTCATCATAGGGCGCGAACATCACGGTGATGTCGGGATTGGCGGAGACCACCGAGCGGGCCTGGTTGGCGACCGAATTGGCAATCGGGTTGTCCATCGTGCCGAACTGGGCAGCCTCGTTGATACCCGGATACTTGGCCTTGAATTCTTTCCACGTCTCATCGCGGCGGTCGAGTGGCGCAATGCCGGCGACGTAGACATAGCCGGCCTTAAAGCTCTCACCATTGTCCTTCACAGCCTCCTCAAGCGCCAGGCGGGCGAGATCCCGGTCGGACTGTTCGACCTGCGGGATCATGTCGTTTTCGACATTCACGTCGAAGGCAACAACCTTGATGCCAGCGTCGACCGCACGCTGAGCGGCTTCCTTCATTGATTCGGTGAGGCCGTGCTGGATAATGATGCCCTGCACGCCGAGCGCGATCGCCTGGTCGACCATGTCGGCCTGGAGCGCCGCATCCTGCCGGCTGTCGAGGACTTGAAGCTGGACTCCGAGCGCCTTGGCCTGCGCCTCCACGCCAGCGAGGTATGACTGGAAGAAGTCGCCTGTCGACAGGTAACGCACCAGCGCGATCTTGACGTCACCGGGGTTGTCGAATGGCTTTGGCATATCGGCTGCAAAAGATGGTGCGACGAATGTCGTTGCTGCCATCAGCCCGAGCGTTATTCTGCCCAGAGTTCTACGTGTAAAATGCATTTAAGTCTCCTCCACTTTTGAACATTGACTAGTCGCCGAGACCTCCCGTCTCAGCGTTTGCCTCTTTTCGAGAGCGCAAAGGTGAAAATCAGGGCGATGACTAGTACGGCGCCCTTGACGAAATCCTGCGTGTAGTAGGGCGCGTTCATCATAGTCAGACCCTGCAGCAGGATGCCGACGAACAGCGCGCCGACCGCCGTGCCGAAAGCATTCGGCTTGGCGGCGCCCAGCACGGCAAAGCCGATGAGGGCGGCAGCCACGGCATCCAGAAGCAGATTGTTGCCCGAGGCTATGTCCCCGCGACCGAGACGTGCGGCAAGAAGGATGCCGCCGATGGAAGCGAAAACGCCGGAGATGATATAGGCTGTGATCTTGTAGGCATTCACCGGCGCACCGGCCAAACTGGCCGCACGCTCATTAGAGCCGACCGCATACATCATGCGGCCGAAACGGGTGTATTCGAGGAAGAACCAGATAACGAGCGCCAGTACGATCAGCACGACCACCGAGACCGGAACGAGGTTCGGCAGGATCAGATCGAACCGATGGCGGCCGAGAGCCAGGAAGGCTGGACTGAAGGCGCCGGTCGCGGTTGAACCGTCGGGAAGTGTCATACCAGCCGCGATCGAGCGGCCCTCGGTCGGAATGCGCTGAAGTCCCAGAAGCAGGAACATCATGCCGAGCGTTGCCAACAGATCCGGCACCCGCATGTAAACGATGATCAGGCCGTTGACCAAACCGACCGCCATCCCGACAGCGAGGCAGACGAGCGTCGCGGTCAAGGCATCGCCACCCATCACCACCATCACGTAAGACGAGGCCATCATGGCTGTGGTGGCGACAGAACCGATCGAAAGGTCGAAACCACCGACCACCAGCGTCGCCGTGACGCCGAGTGCCAGGATCCCAGTGATCGACACCGATTGCAGGATGAAGACGGCGCTCTGAGGCGAGGCAAAGCCTCCGGTAACGAGCGAGAAATAGAGGACCATTCCTGCAAGCAGAGCAAGAAAGCCGTATTTGATCGCGGTTTCACGTATGCTCAGGGCTGGCGGAACGACGCCGGTGGTGGCGGATTTGCTCTCTTCATTCATCATCTTGCACTGACCTGTTGGTAGGGTTTCCCGGCGATCTCACAGAGCAGCCGCTCGATATCGATGTCTGTGTTGAGATGCTCGCCGACGATGGTCTGTTCCGACATCACCAGGATGCGATCGGCGACCTCAAAGGCTTCGTCGAGTTCCGTCAGGAAAAGAATGGTGGATCGACCTGCGGCGGAAGCGCGAAGCTTGTCGCCAATGTCCCGGCGCGCGGCAATGTCGACGCCCTGGAATGGTTCGTCAAGGATCAGCAGGCGTGACGGCTCGGACAGCCAACGGCCGACCATGACCTTCTGCTGATTGCCGCCTGACAGTGTCTGCATCTCATCGCGTTCGCTTCGGCAGACGACGGAAAGATCTGCAATCTGCTGGCGCGCCTTCGCTCTCTCCGCTCGGCGGCTGGCAATGCCCAGGGAGGAAAGACGCTTCAGGAACGGCAGGCTGATATTCTCGTAGATATTGAAATCTGGGACGATGCCGCTGATCGCCCGGTCCTTGGCAACGAGGAAAACACCGCGCGCAATCGCCTGTCTTGTTGTCTTTGGCCCGTAACGCCTGCCATCGAGTGTCATCTCGCCGGCTGCCGGTGCACGGGCCCCGAACAGTGTTTCGGCGAGCGCACTCTTGCCGACGCCAACGAGCCCAGTGACCGCGACGATTTCTCCTTCGCCGAGATCAAGATCGAAAGGACGCGTCTGCGGCGACAGCTTCAGCCCACGAACGCACAAGACAGGACGGCCCGCCGTACGTGCGGATACATCGCCAGCGGCGACCTTTCGTCCGAGCATCGCCTTGACCGCGCCCTCATAGTCCAGTTCAGGGCCTTCGAAACGGCCAGTGATGCGACCGTCGCGCAGCGCCAGAATGCTGTCGGCAAGCCGACGGATATCGGACATGCGATGGGATATGTAGAGAATGGCGACGCCACGCGCTTTCAGGCGATCGACAAGCTCGAACAGACGGTCGGCCTCGGCGCTTGACAGCGAGGAGGTGGGCTCGTCGAGGATCAAAACCCGCGGCTCATGCGCCATCGCCCGGGCAATTGCCACCATTTGCCGGTCCGCGAGGGTCAGGTCGTTGATGCTTGCGGAAAGATCGATCGCAAGACCCATGCGTACGGCCACGGCCGCAGCCTCGCGACGCACCCGGCGCGGATTGAAGAACAACCTGGCACCGCGTCCATTCAGCCGATCAAGGGTGAGATTGGTGGCGACATCGAGATCGGCAATGACCCCGTCATTGATGTTCTGGTGCACGGTGACAACACCCGCACGGATCGCCTCAGCCGGGGTTGTCGGCTCGAAAGCAGCTCCCGAAAGCGTGATGGTACCTGCGTCCCGCGTGTAGACGCCGGAGAGAATGCGCACAAGCGTGGATTTGCCGGCGCCGTTGGCACCCATCAACACCGTTACCTCGCCAGCCTTCAGCTCGAGATCCAACCCCTGGAGCACCGGCACCTGGCCAAACGATTTGCGCACGCCCTCCACGCGAAACACTGCCATTTCACCCATGCATTCCTCCCATTGGCATCACGTTAGGATAGCCATTCATCAAATGTCAAGGCCGTTGACAATTGACAGAATCTCGCCTTAGCTTTGCGCAAAGTCAGCATGGAGCGTGCGGTGGAGGCCGCCCCGTGGACAGGAGGAGATTTCAATGGACAGCCAGGTCTTCGAGGCGCTCAGCGCAGAGACATTGCCGGTTCGACTGGGTGGAAATGCTGCCGTCACGAACCGGATAGGTGAGGATTCGCACCGCTGGACCATCAGCGAAGTCGGCGACGGCAACCTCAATCTGGTCTTCATCGTGACGGGCGAAAAGGGCGCAGTCATCGTCAAGCAGGCGCTGCCCTATGTGCGCCTCGTCGGAGAGAGCTGGCCGCTTCCGCTAAAGCGTTCGTTCTTCGAGTATCATGCGTTAACGCGCCAGGCGCAGCGCGACCCGGGTATGGTGCCGGAAGTATTCTTCTTCGACGAGACCCAAGCGATCATCGTCATGGAGTTTTTGACGCCGCACGTCATCCTTAGGCGGGCCCTGATCGATGGAAGAACGCTACCGAGAGTTGGGCGCAATCTCGGCCTTTTTGTTGCACGCACGCTGTTTCGTGGCTCCGACCTGTCCATGGTCACGCGCGAGAAGAAGGCGGATGTCGCGCTGTTCTGCGACAATGTCGAGCTTTGTGACATCACGGAAAACCTTGTCTTCTCCGATCCCTATATCGAAGCGACTCTTAACCGCCATACCACGCCGCAGCTCGATCCGCTCGTGGCTGAACTGCGATCCGACCGGGACTTAAAGGTCGAGGCCCAGCGTTTGAAGCACATCTTCTCGGCCAAAGCAGAAACGCTCTGCCATGGCGACCTGCACACGGGCTCCGTCATGGTAACAGAAGACGAGACGCGCGTGATCGACCCGGAATTCGCCTTTTACGGCCCGATCAGTTTCGACGTCGGCATGTTGATCGCCAATTTCTGGATGAGCTATTTCTCCCAGGCGGGCCATGAGACCAGACCTGGCGCCCGCGACGACATGCGCCTCTACCTGCTCGAGACGATCGAAACGCTGTGGGACACATTCCGCAGCGAATTTGCCAATCTCTGGCGCACCGAGCGCCGGGGCATCCTCTATCAGGCGAGCCTGTTCGAAGATCGACGGGATCCGCTTGCCGCCGAGCAGGCATTGAACATCGTCATCGATGAAATCTGGTCCGAAATGCTCGGTTTCGCCGGCATCGAGATCCACCGCCGTATCCTCGGCCTTGCCCACAATGCCGATTTCGAAACCATCGCCGACCCCGAACGCCGTGCATCCTGCGAAAGCAAGGCGCTGAAGCTCGGGCGTCACCTCGCCGTCAACCGGCAGCGCATCCACAGTCTCCGGGACATCAGGGCGACCGTGGAGCGACTTGAAAAGGAGATTCTCGCGTGAAAGTCGGAGAACGCCACTACCATACCATCTGGGTGAACGAGGACGGCCGCTCGGTCGACATCATCGACCAGCGCTGGCTGCCGCACGAGTTCCGTATCGTAACCTTGAAAACCGTCAGTGACGTTGCAGTCGCGATCCGCGACATGTGGGTGCGCGGCGCGCCCCTGATCGGCGTGACTGCCGCCTATGGCGTCGCGATCGCCATGGCCAAAGATCCATCGGATGCGCATCTCGATGCCGTCTGGGAGGAGTTGAACGAGACCCGCCCGACCGCGATCAACCTGCGCTGGGCACTGAACGCCATGCGTACGCGTCTCGCCGGTTTGCCGGAGAGCGATCGTGCGGGTGCGGCCTACAAGCACGCCGCCGAGATTGCCGAGGAGGATGTGGGACTGAACCGCGCCATCGGCGCCAACGGCTTGGAGGTCATCCGGCAGATTGCGTCGAAGAAGAAACCCGGTGAGCCTGTGCGCATCCTCACGCACTGCAATGCCGGGTGGCTGGCGACGGTCGATTACGGCACGGCAACGGCGCCCATCTACATGGCCGTCGAGGCCGGCATCCCAGTCCATGTCTATGTCGATGAAACACGGCCGCGCAACCAGGGGGCCTATCTCACTGCCTGGGAAATGAGCGGGCATGGCGTACCCCACACTCTGATCGTCGACAATGCCGGGGGACACCTGATGCAGCACGGTGATATCGACATGGTGATCGTGGGGACTGATCGAACCACGGCAAACGGCGACGTCTGCAACAAGATCGGCACCTATCTCAAGGCACTGGCGGCCCGCGACAACGGTGTGCCGTTTTATGTGGCACTGCCCTCGCCCACCATCGACTGGACCGTCAATGACGGCGTGAAGGAGATCCCGATCGAGGAACGTGCAGCCGATGAGGTGAGCTTCGTGCAGGGGCGCGCCAAAGATGGCTCGATTACGACTGTGCGCATCTCGCCGGAGGGCAGCCCTGCCGCCAACCCTGCCTTCGACGTCACGCCTGCGCGCTTGATCACCGGCCTCATTACCGAGCGCGGTATCGCTGCAGCGTCGCCCGAGGGCCTGAAGGCCCTTTTCCCGGAACGGAGCTGAGACGATGAGCTTGCCCAACGAAAAATCCACCGAAGAGATCGCACTCGGCATCCGGCGCCGTGTCTTCTTCCATACGATGAAGCACAATGGCGGCTATCTCAGCCAGGCCTGCTCGGCCGCAGAAAGCCTGGCCCTGCTTTACAACGAATTGCTGACACTCGGCGAACCAACGCTGCCAAAGGTACCACTCCCGTTCCGCGGCGTTCCCTCGGCCGAGAATCCTGATGCCTTCACCGGCGCTGGCTATCACGGGCCCGTGGGCCCGGAATACGACCGCTTCTTCATCTCGCCCGCCCATTATGCGCTCGTGATCTATTCCGCGCTGATCGAGACGGGCCGGATGGACGAACATGCGCTCGACCACTTCAACAAGGACGGCGGCTCGGTCGAAATGATCGGTGCCGAGCATAGCCCCGGCATGGAAGTGACGACCGGGTCCCTCGCCCAGGGGCTCTCCATGGCATCGGGCGTCGCCTGGGCAAGACTCCGGAAGAAAGAGCCCGGCAAGGTCTGGGTCTACATGTCCGACGGCGAGTTCCAGGAGGGGCAGACCTGGGAATGCCTGGCGGCGATGAGCTACCACCAGATCGACAACATCCGCGTCGTCGTCGACGTGAACCGTCAGCAATGCGACGGCGCCATGTCATCGGTGCTCGATCTCGGCGATCTCGGAGCCCGTGTCACATCCTTCGGCGTCACATGCCGCTCGGTTGACGGCCATGACCTTGATGCGCTCCGGAACGCCGCAAGCAGTGCCGAAACCGGCAAGCCTCTGGTCATCCTTGCCAATACCTCGCCCTATCAGGGCATGGATTTTCTGAAGAAGCGTTTCCCACGCCTGCACTATGTCCGCTTCAAGAGTGCCGAGGAACGAGACGAAATGCAGGTCGCACTTGCCTCTGCACTCGGCATCGATCTCAACGCGATGGAAGGAGCCTGATCATGGTCGAAATTGTCAACCGACCCTATGCTACGGCTTTTGAAGCCTTCGCCACGGCGCGGCCCGAAGTCCTATGCCTCTCTGCCGACCTCACCTCGTCCTGCGAGGTTGACGGCTTCCGGGATCGTCATCCCGAGCAGTTCCTGTCGCTAGGCATGGCCGAACAGAACATGCTCTCCTTTGCCGGTGGCCTCGCCATGCAGGGATACCGCCCATTCATCCATACGTTTTCGGTTTTTCTCTATCGCCGGCCCTACGACCAGCTGATCAACTCTATCGCCTATTCTAACCGGAAGGTCCGCCTGATCGGCTTTCTCCCCGGCATCACTACACCCGGCGGCATCACCCATCAGGCGATTGAAGACATCGCTATCCTGCGCGCCGTGCCGAACATGACGATCCTCGAAACGGGTGATGCAACGGAAGTGGAGACCGTGCTCGAAGTCGCCGACAGCATCGACGGGCCCGTCTATGTGCGTATCCTTCGTGGCGAGGTGCCGCGGCTGTTCTCGACGCCGTTTGAGTTCAACAAACTGCGGACACTGTCGACGGGTGACGACATTCTGGTCGTCTCCTGCGGCGTTTGCACGGAGGAAGCCCTGCGTGCCACGGGGCCGCTCATGGCGCGCGGCGTCGGCGTTCATCATCTGCACGCCTCCACACTAAAACCCTTCGACCGTGAAGGCCTGATCGAAGCAGTGCGCGGCAAAAAGGGTATCATTACGCTGGAGAACCACACGATCATCGGGGGGCTCGGCTCCCTGGTGGCGGAAATCCTGGCCGAAGAAGGGCTTGGCATCCGTCTGAAGCGTCTCGGCCTCAAGGATACCTTCGCCCACGGCGCGTCAAAACCCTATCTCATGAAGAAGTACGGGCTCGATGCCCATGCGCTTGTAGCCGCGGTCGGGGAACTCACCGGCAAGTTACTTGATATCGGTGAGAATGAGCTCGCAGAAGTTCGCCTCGATCATGTCCATTCGGCCCAGAAGGCGGAGGCGCTCTGATGGCTCCGCGCTTCAGCGTCACCTATTTCGTTCGTGCAAGTGATGCAGAGGAGGCTAAACAACGCGCCCTCGACATCGCGCTGGAACAGACAGTGGAGATCCCTCGCAGCTGCGTTCCGAAGGGCTATGTCGAGGATGAGATACTCGGCAGACTGGAGACCTTGGAGAAGGACCCAGCCGGCAGGCCGGGATACCTCGCCGACATCTCCTATTCGGAGGATGATGTTGGCGGTGATTTCCTGCAGTTCCTCAACATCGTCTTCGGCAACAGTTCAATCAAGCCGGGCCTTAAGGTCGAAGACATTACGCTGTCGCCGGGCATCGTGGCGTTATGCAAGGGACCTCGCCACGGCATTGCCGGACTGCGCGCGAGGGCTGGCATAGGCCAAACCCCGCTGCTCATGTCGGCCATCAAACCCGTCGGACTTTCGACGACTGAACTGGCTCGTCTGGCCCATGACTTCGCGCTCGGCGGAATGCACTTCGTCAAAGACGATCATGGGCTTGTCAACCAGAAGACGTCGCCGTTCGAGGAGCGGCTCCGGGCTTGCGTCGAGGCAGTCGGTGAGGCGAATTCGAAGACGGGCGGGCGCACAAGCTTCGTACCAAATGCCACCGGTCCTGCGACATTGATCGTCGAGCGTGCAATGCTGGCACAAGAGGCCGGCGCGGGCGCCGTGATGATTGCTCCGGCAATGGCCGGCTACGATATTATCCGAACCCTGGCCGCGGATCCGGGTTTCTCGCTACCGATAATCGCCCACCCTGCGTTTTCCGGCGCAAACGTTGTCTCGCCCGATTGCGGTTTTTCCCATCGCAGCTTCTTCGGCACCTTGCATAGGCTAATGGGCGCCGACGCGGTTATCTATCCCAATTTCGGCGGCCGGTTCGGTTTCACCCGGGATGAATGCCTGTCGATCGCCAAAGCCTGTGCGGACGACATAGGCGGGCCGAGTGCGATTGTGGCCGCCCCCGGGGGCGGGATGACGTTCAGCCGAGTGCCGGAAATGCGCCAGGCCTATGGGAATGATGTCATGTACCTGATTGGTGGAGCGCTGCTTCAGGAAGAGAACCTGGTCGACGCCTGCCGACGCCTCGTCGCTGCTGTGTACTCTTGAGGCAACTGAGACGTGCAATACGGGACGGTCACAACCGTGGCCGTCCCGTGTTCCTGAAGTCGAAACAATTGCTCTTGATTCGGTTAGCCGCGGTAATCGCTCTGGGCAAGATACTGTTCGAGCTTGGCTCTATGGCTGCCAATCTCTCATCTGCAGCACGTTACCTCCGAGCCTCTGAAACGCCCGCTGGCGACAGGAGAACACGATAATCTGCTGGTCTCGAGACTGCCTGTGGAGTGCGTCGAACATCTTCTCGATGCGGTCGTCATCCGAATAGACTAGCGCATCATCGAGGATGACGGGGGCCGGCCGGCCGTCACGTGCGAGAAGCCGCGCAAACGCCAGCCGGGTCAGCACTGACAGCTGCTCGCGCATTCCGCCGCTCAGGCGGTCGACATCCTCTTCCTGACCATTGCGCAGAATAGTCTGGGGTAGAAGCGTCTTGTCATCGAAGGTGATCGAAACATCGTCGAATAGCAGTTTGAGCAGCGGTCCAAGCTCAGCCATAACAGGCTTGAGGTAGAGCTCACGAGCCTCAGACCTGGCATTTTCCAAGGCGGTGGTCACACGCTGGAGGACAGCCACCTCCTTCTCATATGCAGCCACCCGCGCAGTCGACGTATTGAGTGCCTCCGAAGCCTCCCGCCACTTCTCTTCCACGGCTTCGTCGGATTGTGCCCGGATCTCTGCGTTTAGTCCGGCCATGGTCTCCCGCAGTGTATTGATCTCCTTGTCGACTGCTGCTTCGATCGAGCGAACACGCGTCAGCGCCGCTTCGATCGACGCGAGATCACCGGCATCTGTACCGAGCTTCAGGACATGCGCCTCCGCCTCAGAAAGCGATTGGTCCAGATCGGTCAGCGTGGCCGACAACAAGCGCTCGCGCTCAGCACGCACTTCTTCCGGCCCGAGGATCACAGCCAACTGTGCCTGATCGGAAATCAGAGACGCCACTCTCGTCTCCGCGGCGACGAATGCGTTATCGGCACGAGACTGGTCTGGCTCTACCTCACGGAGGGCGAGACGCGCCTGCTTGCGGCGTTCTTCGGCTTGTGCCAGCGCGGTGCGAAGCAGCGCCGGATCCTCATCCAGGTCGATACCCTCAAGGCTGATCGTGCTACCTGCCTCGACTTCCTCTCTGAGTTTCGCCAGACCCTCTGGAGCAATGAAGGACAGCCGGTCTCTCAATCCCCGCAAGTCAGCATCAGCCAGCTGTGCCCTTGCCTGCCTGTCTCGCGCTGCAGACAGGCTATTAACGCCCATTGACGCAAGTAAGTCGGTTCTTGCCGCTTCTGCCTGCACCAGTTGGTTGACGCTCCGACCGGGGCGGTTCGAACGCAAGGTAATTGTCCCAATTCCTGCGACTTCAAGTCGAGCATGTCCGTTGTAGGTCCGGTCTTCGCCATCTACCAAGGGCTTGCCGTCGAGGGTCACCGTTCCGGCTGTATCGGCTTCGTAGTGGATTGAGACTGACGGGCGAGCGGCCTCATCGATGGCACGCAGCTTGGCGATTTCGACTTCGCATGCTTGCAGTTCTTCGATGGACTTCGTCGGGATTTGCAGAAGTGCGAGTTGGGCGTCACCCTCTTCAATGCTCTGACGTAGCTTCTCCGCCTCGGCCAATCGCTGCTTCAAGTCGGCCAGGCGCTTGTGCGCCTCGTGTGCCTTTGTTGCCGCGTCGTGGCGGTTTAGCCGCTCGCGGATATCCTGCTCCTCAGCCTCCGCGAAATCCACGTTGTCACGAGCCTTTTCAATCGCGTCGGCCGCCTGCCGGCGCCGCTTTATCGCTTCAGCCCTATTGATCTCTGCAGAAGCTGCATCTTCTTGCAGAAGGGCTGCCTTCTCCCGAGCTTCAGTAAACGCCTTGAATTCCCGCTCTGCCGCGTTTCGCCTTTCGCGGGCGAGCTTCAGTTCCGCTTCTGCCGTTTTCAGTTTCTCGTTCTGCGCCTTAGCACCATCGAATTTGCTTTGGGCTTTCTCAATGGCCGCTTTGCGTTCTTCTCTTTCCGGAGGGCTGTCGAGTTCGACAAGCCTCGCTGCTGCGTTCGCGCGTTGGTCCAGCGCTTGGCGCAATCGGGTTACCTCGGCTGCCAGCCGCGCCTCATCCGCGGCGAGCCTATCCCGTTCCTCGATCGCAGCTGCATAGCGACCGCCAGCTTTCGGTCTGCCGGTCGCCGTGACCATGTCTGAGAGAGCTTCCTTGGCTGCCGCCATGATCTCGGCCATCCGGCGCCCGCCGGTGACGGCTTCCACCTCTCCCTGGACGGATTCGAGCAGGCTCTGGCGAACCTGTTTTTCGCCCTCTTCCTCGGTGCGGCTTCGCTTCTCCATACCGGTGATGCCCTGGCGCACCCACAGGAGGCCCGCAGGTCCAGAGGTCCCTCCCCTGATCAGGCTGGTAATGAAGTTTTCTGCCTCATCTGCCTGGGCGACGAGACGGCCGGATCCAAGATCCACCACACGTGCCGACCGCCCACCATAATATTGCTTGGTAATTCGGAAGCTGCCCTCGCCGGTCATAATATCGGCCTCGACCAATGGGTTCCCGCCGCTATAGGGGCGCAATCTCTGAACATCACCCGGAGTGCCCGAATGAGGTTGGAAGAAGAGTGCATGTAGGGCCTCAAAGCTCGTCGATTTGCCGAACTCATTGGCGGCGCAAAGCACGTTCACGCCGTCGCCGATACCCTCGATCGCCACACCCCGGCCGCCGAACCGTTTGACATTGAAGAGACGCAGGGCCGCGATCTTCATTGCGTGATCGCCTGTGTGTAGGAGAAGAGGCGCATCAAGGCCGCTCGCGCGATCTCACGCTCAGACAATGGTCGACGTTCGTCCATAGACTCGGCGAGCAGAGCATTGGCAGCTTCACGCAGAGCGCCGCCGCGATCGATCTGGTCAAGGTCTTCCAGCTCGCATTCTGTGACCAGCTCGTCGTGGTCTAACTGCAGAAACGCAAAATCTGGGGCTGCCTTCACAACGGCAGCGACGAGATCCGCGCGCCCTGCCAAGCGGCTATGCCCCGATGCCACCACCCGGATCAGCGAGTTCCTGCGTTCCCTCAAAGCCGGCAGCAGAGAATTGAGGGAAACCTCTGGGGCGTCGCCTTCGAGCAGATGAAGATTAAGGCTTTGCCAGGCGAACGTGGCCGTAGGCAAGGCCTGGATTTCAGGGAGCATCGAGGGACCGGGAATCGTAACCAGGAGCGCCGTGCCTGGTGCATCATGTTTGAAGCGGTCCGGCTCTGGCGTGCCGCAATAATGGGTTCGCGGGTCCACACTCACCATGCCGTGCCAATCGCCGAGCGCAAGATAGTCAAGCCCCGCGCGTCTTGCCCGGTCTGGCGCAATGACCTCGGAGGCGGCACCCTCTTCTGAAAAACTGCGAATGGCTCCATGAGCCAGTCCAATCCGCAGCGTCCCATCGGGTGTGGCTTGACCATCCATCCATTCCGTCAGGTCTCTGCCGGGGCGACGGGTGGTGCACGGCGCGGGCAACAGGACGACACCGCTTGCCAATTCGATCGACCGGGGATCGACCGCGAGCACGACGTTTTCAGGCGCTTCTGCCTGCAGCGCCGTCCAGAGTTGCGAGGCCTGCAAGGAATCGTGATTGCCCGGCAGGATGACCCAACTGATTGCGGGATCATGCGCCATCTCGGCGAAAGCCTGGCGGCGCACATGCGGTGCGGGTGTCTCGGTATCGAAGGTATCTCCAGACAGCAGCACCGTTGTTGCGTTTTGCTCTCTCGCGTGTGCAGCCAGCCGAGTGATTGCGAGGTGTCTTGCTTCGCGCAAGCGGCTAGGCAAGTCACCCTCGAAGTTGCCGAAACGCTTTCCGAGATGAAGATCGCTGGAATGGATAAATCGAAACATGACCACCGGATGTTGAGAGGCACACGCGTATCTGCACCGTTGTGTTCACCAAAGTCTATCTCGTTCTCCCCCTCGATCGCCATTGGTTTCGGATAGCGGCGGCGTCAGATGACATGTCAAGCGCTGCTCGGCAAGGCTCCAGGCCTCAGGCTGGGCAGCAACCCGAATAGGCGACCGTTGCGATCATGACATCGAAGGCTTCTTCGGCTTACACTGGCTCGGACGGGAGTGAGAAACTGTTTACTACGCAACAGGTGACCCTCTCCGTCCATCGGCACTCGAAAGAGATTTTGTAACGCCAGAGCACCGAGTTTACCTTATGTCGCGCAACGCGCCGCACCGCCATCACTACGTTCCACAGATGGTACAGCGAAACTTTGCCAACGAGAGCGGGGGCCTATTCTTCTGGCGGCGGGGCATGCCCGTTGGAGAGGTTCGCGTCTCCAAGCCGTCTAACCTGTTTGTCGAGGACCACCTGTACACGCTTGTTGATGAAAACGGTGTACGCGACCATTCGATTGAATATTGGTTTGGTCGGTTGGAGAGAGCTGTAGCGCCGTTCATCCAGGAGTTCCTCGTCAAAGTGCGGGCTAGGGTGACGCCGATCATGCATCGAACGCATTTGGATCTGTGGCACACCTATGTTTACCATGCACAGAAGCGCACTGTGGCCTGGCATCAACGATTTCTCACTCCAGAAGACCTGCTGGTCGTCGTGAAGGAAATTGCCACAGAACAGCAGTGGCATGAGCACCTCCAGCGTTGGGAGAAGGACCCGAAGGATGCTCTGCGCGAGATGAACAACGCGCGCATCGCTTCGCAGGTTACTCCGATGCCTGACGAAATGCTGGAAGAATTCCGAACAATGGGGCTAGCCATTTACATAGCACCCGCAAGGACCTCGTTCATTCTCGGAGACGATATGCGCGGAGATGCGTTTCTCAACGCACGCTGGGTTCAGTTCATGCCAATAGCGCCTGATGTTGCTGTAGGATACTGCGATGCTCCCGGCGTGCACATGGAACGTCTAACAGCCATGGACGTAAGGCGCATGAACGAAGCTATGACTAAGCAGTCTTATCTAATTGCTGGCCGATCGGAGGCGCAGATCGCTTCGTTGTCACGAACGCCCTATGCTCCGCCCGACATATTGAAGGGCTGGCTTGCTCACCGACAGGTGTCGGCGCGATGAAGATCCAGCTGTTAATTGGTTGAGTCTCGGCTGCTGCCTGTCATCCACATTGAGCATTGCAGCAGCAGTGTCAGCGATATTTCTTCGCTCGCGTCTTGGTGTTGAACCGGCTCGAATCGCCGACCCCATCAGTCATTGGCTGCATCAGCGTCAAATATTCCAACGCGGTCAGATCCTTACTCTCAAATGTCTACTGTGGCGCCGGAAGAGAATCTGCAAATGTGAGCTAAAGACTTGCGATGGCTAACCCGCGACTGCGCTTCGTCGGCCAACGCCAATTTCCCCGCCTCCCACAGCTTAAACTATCACATCACAACTTTGATGCTAATCCGCTCTAAGGGCGGTTGCAATTTTACACTTGGCCGTGTGATGTCATGGCGGTTCAACGAACAAACAGTCAAAATGAATATTCTCTCATACAACCCTGGCCACGACGGCGCGATCACATATCTCCAAGACTCCCGCTTGATGTTTTCGATCGAGGCGGAGAAGGACTCCGGTTACCGATACTCGTATCTGTCAGTAGCCGATGTCCTCGACGCCATTGGCGAGCTTGACGATTTGCCGGATGTCATATGTATGGGAGGATGGTGGCCCCGCGACCACCATGAGTATCTTCATGGATCGCACAGGAACTCGGGTTATCGGGGCGTCTCGGGCTCGGGCACCATTGTGGACAAGGGACGGCTGCTTCGAGGCAGGGTCAACTACTTCTCTTCGACGCACGAGCGATCGCATATTCTTTGCGCCTTCGGCATGTCGCCTTTCCCGAAAGGCACTGCATGCTACGCACTCGTCTGGGAAGGAGAGATGGGCTCCTTTTACGAGATCGATCCGGAGCTGAACATCACGCTGATCGGCGATGCGCTCACACAGCCCGGAAACCGATACGGACTTCTCTATGGGCTGGCCGATCCATCCTTTCCGAAGGACGGGCCCTATCCTCGCGCCTCTGACGCCGGCAAGTTGATGGCGATCGCATCGTTCTCGACACGCGACGTCCCCACGGCGGAGGAACAGCGACTGATGAGCTTCCTGTTGCGCGATCCCTACCGGAAGCTCAGCGATTACGACCAGATCGCAGACGCGCCGCACCTCAATGTGGGACTCGAGGACGCAGAGTTCCGAAACTTCGCAGGGATCTATAGTGATGCGATTTTCGATCGCTTTTACAGGTTTGCGAAGGAGAATCTGAAAGGCGGGCTACCACTCGTGATCGCAGGTGGCTGCGGTCTGAACTGCGACTGGAATTCCAAATGGCGGGACACCGATCTCTTTTCTGAGATCTTCGTTCCCCCCGTCGCCAACGACTCGGGATCGGCGATCGGCACTGCTATCGATGCGCAGTTCTACTTTACTGGCAATCCAAAGATCGACTGGAACGTCTACGCGGGTCGTGATTTCCGGACGGGCGGTCCTGTCGACCTGAGCAGGTACGACATCTATGAGAAGGATGATAACCGGGTCGCGGCAATGCTGGCAAACGACCTTATCCTCGGATGGGCGCACGGCCGCTATGAGATCGGACCTCGCGCGCTGGGGAACAGATCGATCCTGGCAGCTCCGTTTCGAGATGCAACAAGGGTTCGGCTGAATGAGATCAAACAGCGCGAACAGTTCCGACCAATCGCCCCTGTCTGCCTGCAGGACGAGGCCGAGAAGTGGTTCGGATGCGATCGTGAAAGCCCTCATATGCTCTACACCTACCGAGCAACCACCGATGCTCTCTCGGCCGTCACCCACGTCAACGGGACAGCTCGCCTCCAAACGGTGACACGGTCCAGCAACCTGGAGCTGTGCAACCTGCTGGAAGCATTCCGGTCGCGCACCGGTTACGGAGTGCTTTGCAACACGTCTCTCAATTTCAACGGCAAAGGATTCATCAACAACATGGTTGATCTTGATGCCTATGCCATCGAACACGGACTGGATGGATTCGTGGTCGACGGACGGGCGTATCTGCTGAAACACTCGCCGCGTTATCTAGCATACCTGGATGCCGGAGCGCCGACGACGGGAACGAATGCCATGCCTGATCCAGATCGAACTATGTGAACACGGATTCGCGAGAAATGGACTTCGACCCACAAACTCTGGAGAACGACGAGCCTGCCCGTTCCGCCGCCGTTAGAAACCTGATACTACGACAGGTTGAGATCCCGGCCGGAAGCGACGATAGGCCCACCAACGGCGCGCCGCTTATTCCGAAGCGGCTACTGAGATACTGGCACGACCTGACCGAACTTCCGGACGACGTCAATGCATGTCTCCAGAGCTGGGACCGCCTTGCCGACGAAGGATTTGATTTCCATCTGTTCGAAGACGCCAGTGCCGCAAGTTACATTGCCGATACCTACGGCGAGAGAGAGCGGCAGGCGTTTGCGCGTTGCAGCCATCCTGCGATGCGTTGCGACTATTTCCGCATGTGCTTCATACTGGCCGAGGGCGGCTTTTACGTCGATGCCGACGATGTCCTACTGGGAGACGAGTGGAGGCAGATCTTTCGAAACGACAAACTCAAAATACAGCCCCTCTGCTATGATATCACTGCCGGAGGAATGATGCCTGCAGCCGATGTCTGGCTTCCGGAGCTGCCGGAGGGTAGCAGGAATTTCTACGTCAACAACGACCCAATCGCCTCGCCGTCCGGCCACCCAATTCTGCGTAGAGCTCTTGACCGTGCGACGTCCAGGCTCCTTTGCGCAGAAGACAATCCAGAGATCCAAGCAACGACGGGACCCGGGAATTTCACCATCGCTCTCGTGGTTCACGCCCGGGAGCTCGATCAAGCCAGCCTTCCCTTCGATTTTGAGCTCCTGCGTGATTGGAACGCGATAGCGGAAATGAAATGGGATCTCTCTTACCGAGGCGACTCTCGCAACTGGCGCAACGTCTATGGTTGCTGAGGTCATTCGGCGATGAGGTCTACAAAAGGTTTCAAGGACGTCTTCGGTCCACTGCGGGCGCTTGCTTTCCGTGTCTCTCGCGTATTGTGGAGCGTCATTCCGGCCGGTCAGATCTCAGCATTCGGTACCGGAGCGGGCAAGATCGGAATGGTTATGATCATAAACCTTGATCGCCAGCCACGAAGGCTCCGCCGGACGATGCGCGAGCTGAACCGGTACAAGACCTTCGACGGTCGCCCGCTGTGGACGATATCGCACAGACTTCCCGCCATTGACGCGCGAGACGGTCGTGAAATTGCATCGACCTCCGACGTTGATCAGACATACCGGCTGGCGCATCAGCTCTTCGTTCAACCGGACACGAGGCTTGAAGAGTGCTTCGACCCCTCGGAAACGGTCCGGATGACCCGACAGGAAGTGGCCGTCGCACGGTCGCACATAGAAACATGGAAGGCGATCGCCTCTGGTCAGCAGGAACACGTTCTGGTGCTGGAAGATGATATATGGTTCGCGTGCGGTGCTGCTGCGGCCATCGATCGAGGATGGCGCGAATCATGGCAGCGTCTGGCGGGGCGCGGAGGACCAGATCTTCTCTACTTCTCCTACGAGGACGCCGGCGGCACGGCCGCGCGCTTGGATGCCTGCGACGCCGTTTTTCGTCCGCTGCGTGGTCTATGGTTTCTGTCAGGCTACGTTCTGTCCCGCAGAGGTGCGCGGATCCTGCTGGAGTCAATGCCCGTCGTCGGGCCGGTTGACATGTGGATCAACTACTGCTTCGAAAAGCTGCAAGCGCTTGCGCTCTCTTCTCCTGTGGTCCTCCAACGAGATGATGGAGGCTCAGACAATTCCCATTCCATCCTCCCATATCTGGCGCGTGCGGGAATCGTTGACGCGAACTCAATGCCGGTCCCCAAGAGAAGTGCGGCAGGACCGGTTTTTGCATGGACCGCCAAACGCGAGCGCGAAGGGCTGGCCATGGCCCTATCAATGCTTGGACTCCGAGTTCGAGTATTCGACGGCGATGAGAAAGAGCTGGGTGAAGAAGATCTGGCATCCATACTGACAACATTCGACGCGCTCGTGGATGCGCCACTTTCGGAAAAGGCGTTCGCTGCAATGATAGCGCGGTCCGACTCCAGGTTCGTGCTCGAAGGGGCTCCCAGGCTGGATCGCCAGCAAAACCGCGAAATACTGCCGCCATCACGCACTGTCGCATTCGACGCCAGGGAACCCAGCGACGAAATGTGGCAACCGTTGTGCGCTTTGCTCGGTCTCACACCGCCGCCCTATGCGTTTCCCTCGGGTGCTCCCAGATCATGGCGGATCCTGCGAGACGATCGGCACGAGCCGGTGAGACAAGTCAACGGCATCCGTCCCGAGCGTCTGACAGACGACTCAGCTTGGGCCTTGGTTCCTGACCGGGCCTGGCCGAATCGTACAGCCTCCATGCGAAGCATCCACCCTGTGGGCGACTGCCTCGTCAACGAGGCGATGACTACACCCACGGCAATACTTCCAGCCGCGATCGAGACATTTCCCGGCAATCGTGCCGCGTTCAGTCAAGATGGGTTGTTGCAGAACGCCGATGGTGCCCAGCTCGTGCTGAGCAAGGTTGAAAGCGGCAATAGAAAATATCGCTCGGGAGCCTTTGCGTCGGTGCGGTCTTTTGAACACGGTCGGTTCGAAGCGGAGATCAGGCCGGCCTGCGGAGCCGGGCTTGTTACCGGCTTCTTTCTGCATCGGGCTTCGCCACGGCAAGAGATTGATATCGAGCTGACAGGCGACGATCCGCGACGCATACTGTTGAACGTATACTTCAATCCGGGCGACGACGGCTCAGCGATCGAATATGGTTATCGCGGCTCGCCCTGTCGGATCGACCTCGGGTTCAATGCAGCCTCCGACTTCCATCTGTATGCGATAGACTGGCGCCCGGGCTGCATAACGTGGTCGGTAGACGGAAAGGCAGTCCACCAGCGAGTCGGATGGGATCCGACGCCGCTTCCTCATCTGCCCATGCGCCTCCACGCTAACTTGTGGGCCCCCCGATCTGAGGCCCTTGCGGGTGTCATGAACGACCGCGCGCTACCTGCGACCGCCACGTTCCGCAACATCAAAATATGGGCATGATGCGGAGATCAACGGCGAAGCGCTCAAAGGGACCACCCTTCCTTTGATGGTCGCGGAACGCCCGCTTGACGAGTTTAACCGCTACCCCACGGATCGCTCCTGGAAGCCAACTGCCCGAATCAGGGGATCAACGCAACAGCGTCAGCCGCCGCGTATGAAGTCAATCTGGCATTGCTTTCAGGTGACGGCACGCGCAACCTTTTGCATAGCCTGGATCTATTCTGGAAGACTTTCCCAAGAACTGGATCGAAAGCCGGAATTCGGTGGTTGCGATGGCAGCAACACGGTGACGAATCAACTAATCGATGACTATTGTGCAATCCAGAATGGCATTGATGCTGGATTTTTTGATGCATATTAAAACTCTGCGTATCCGCAACTTCCGACGCTTGAAAGACGCCTGTATCGATCTGGCCTCAGATATCTCGATCTTCGTCGGCGCTAACAACAGTGGAAAGACGTCCGCGACACACGCGCTTCAACTCTTCACTGCAGCGTCCCGCGAGCGATTTTCGATCCATGACTTCAGCTCGGACTGCTGGGATTCCATCGACGGCTTCGGAGCCAGCCTGCCAGGCGCCGTGCTTCCGACGATATCCATGGACATCTGGTTTGAGGTCGAACCAGGGAATCTTCATCGGGTAGCAGATCTCCTACCGAACCTCTCTTTTACCGGCAGCACGGTCGGTATCCGCGTGGAGTTCGCGGCTACCGATGACACCACGCTGCGCCAGGAATATCAGGCTGCTCACGCTGCCGCTGCAGCAAACGCACGGCCCGCAGCCGATGGAGTGCCGGCCTACCATCCCTCGCCACGAACACTCTGCGACTACCTTCGCGACGAAGGAGGCGCGCGACTGCGCAAAGGATTCGACCTTCGTTACTATGTCTTGGACAAGGCGCGCTTTGACAGCGAGTTCCGCGAACTGCCAGGATACGTCCCACGTCTCATCTCCTCGGACAACGGACGCGGCGGAATGGAAATTCTTGCTGGCCTCGTAAAGGTCGACTTCCTGCACGCGCAGCGGCATCTCTCTGACTCGCCGGGTGGGACCCGTTCCGAGGAACTGTCGAGAGTTCTTGGACGGTTCTACCAGCGGAACTTGGAGCAGCGTGCCGAGGACTTTGACGCCCAGCGGGCCCTGGCAGATTCCGAGACGATGCTCAACGATCACCTCGGGAGGGTGTTCGGACCTACTCTCGATCGTCTTTCCCAGCTTGGATACCCAGGTCTGGGCAACCCACGCCTGCTTATCAAGACTGCATTGAACCCTGCCGCGATCATGAGCTCGCAGGACGGAACAAGGGTGCACTACGCGCTAGGAGAAGCCGACCAGCACGGCGTCCTTCCAACGCTGCCCGACCGATACAATGGGCTCGGTTTCAAGAACCTGATCTACATGGTCGTGGAACTGCTGGACCTTCATGCAAGGTGGATGGAGGTGGAGGAAAGCAGGCCGCCTGTCCATCTCGTCTTCATCGAGGAACCGGAGGCCCATCTGCATGTCCAGCTCCAGCAGGTGTTCGTGCGGAAGGTGCTCGACATCTTGAAGATCGAGGGCCCGGAGGCAGCCCACTACACTAGCCAACTCGTGGTCTCCACGCATTCCTCCCATATCCTATACGAGCGCGGATTCCGCCCGATCCGTTATTTTCGGCGCATGCCGGGCGGGTCGCAGACGTCGCAGGTCCTTAACCTGTCGGTGTTCTATCGGGACACGAAGCCGAAGACCCGGCTCTTCCTAGAGCGCTACCTCAAGCTCACGCATTGCGATCTCTTCTTCGCCGACGCTGCCGTTCTTGTTGAAGGCAACGTCGAGCGCCTCCTGCTACCCGCAATGATCGCCAAGGCGGCTCCAGGGTTGCAAGCCGCGTATCTCAGTGTACTTGAGATCGGCGGGGCCTTCGGCCATCGCTTCCGGAGACTGGTGGAATTCCTGGGCATCACCACGCTCGTCATCACCGACATCGATAGTGTGCTGCCGGGTGCGGCGCCAGAGCCGGAAGACGAAGTTGAAGAGGACATCGCACCAGTCGCGGGTGGAATGTTCAACGATCTGATCGGCGATGTGGAAGCCGCGGAAGAGGTAGTCCCAGAGGCTGCGGAAGAGGAGCCGGAAGACGACGATGACAAGCCCGGACCTGGGACTGCCTGCATCGTTGGTCATCCGGGAGCGGTGACATCGAACCAAACGCTCATTAAGTGGCTACCTGGCAAGACGCTCATCGCCGACCTACTCGCTGCCGACGCCGAGGAGTGCGTGCAGGCAAGGGGCGCGCCGCACGATGCCCTAATACGTGTCTCGTACCAGACCGCTGTAGAAGTCTCATGGAAGGGGGAAGTCGCACTCATCGCCGGACGCACCTTAGAAGAGGCCTTCGCCCTTGAAAATCTCGTCTGGTCTCAGGACAAGGCTCGCAAGTCGCTTAGGCTTAAAATGAATGGAGCTTCAAACCTTGATCTGGCTGCCATTTCGGAAAGGCTCAACAAGAGGATTGCGGCATCAGGGTTCCGCAAGACTGACTTTGCCTTGTCGCTTCTGGAGCAGGATCCGAAGGAATGGAAGGTCCCCACCTACATCGCCGAAGGTCTGCGGTGGCTCGAGAGCGAGGTCACCCCGGCTCCTCCTGCCGTTGACAACGTCGGGAATGCAGGTCCGGAACCGAATGCGGGAGATGTAGGAATATTGGTATGACGAGCAGGAGCGGCAAGCCTGACACGCAGGCCGACGTCGAACTTCGCGACGCATTGAGCGCCAAGCCTCCGAAGCACTTCGTGATGGTCGCAGGCGCGGGGTCGGGAAAGACCACGTCGCTGATCAAGGCGCTGGAGTATGTTTCAAAGACGCGGGGCGATCAACTACGGATGCGGGGGCAGCAGATCGCCTGCATCACCTACACCGAAGTGGCGGTGAACGAGATTCGAAGCGACGTCGGCAACGACCCCCTCTGCCGCATCTCAACCATCCATAGCTTCCTGTGGTCGCTGATCCAGCCTTTCCAGTCCGACATCCGTGACTGGGTCCTCGTTCGAATCGACGAGAAGATCGCCGAGGAGGAAGCGCGCCAAGCGAATCCTAAAACTCGGGCCCCCTCTCGGCCTAAGATAGAAGCTAATCTGACGAGATTGCGCGAGCAGAAGGAAGTGGTTTCCTCCCTGGAGAGGTTCACCTACGGTACCGGCAGCGACTACCGGCACGGCATCCTTGGGCACGCAGACATCCTCAAGCTCGTGCCCGCCTTGCTTGAGCAGAAACAGCTTCTTCGAGATCTTCTCGCCGCGAAGTATCCAGTCCTGTTCGTCGACGAGAGCCAGGATACCATGCCCGCGTTTATCGCTGCGCTTCGAACAGTGACTCTCACCGTGAAGCATGAGTTCTGCCTTGGTTTCTTCGGCGACCCAATGCAGAAGATCTTCTCAACGGGATCCGGCGCTGTTGCGCTCGAAGAGGGCTGGATCGAGATCAGGAAGCCGGAGAATTTCCGGTGTCCCCAGGCCGTACTGAAGGTCATCAACGCTATACGAGCCGAAGACGACCGGCTCGTGCAGACGGGCGGAAGGACCGAGCGGTCGGGCGACGCCGACATACCCGTCGCTGGGACAGCGAGGATCTTCATCCTTCCCGCCGATGAGCACCGTACGACGCGTATACGAGACGTCCGCGAATACCTCAGCCGTAAGAATACAGATCCGCATTGGAAGAGCGATGAAAAGGACGCCGACGTCCGGATGCTTGTTTTACTGCACCGTGCTGCCGCAAGCCGCTTGGGCTTCCCGAACCTGTATGCGGCGTTGCACGACAGGTCGACAGAAAGCCTCAAGGAAGGCCTGGCGGATGGCACGGCCTGGCCGCTCCGGCCGTTCCTCAACTATCTTCTGCCTCTAGCAAACGCACTACGCGACGGCGACGAATTTGAGCTCGTATCAATTCTGAGGGGCGGGACCGCTCTCCCAGGGCAACGTGACGGCGAGAGCTTTGTAGACAGCCTGAAGCGCCTGCACGCGGCGACGACCGCACTGGAGCGCCTGTTCACGGATCCTAATGTGACGGTCCGGCAGGTACTTCAACACGCTATTGCAACGTCGCTGATGACCGTCGATGAACGAATGGCGAGACATCTGGCGTTGCCAGTTGCCCCCGACCTCGAGCACGATCCCGAGTATCCGCCTCTGCTCGCCTTCCTGGCTTGTCCGGCAAAGGAATTCTTTGGCTACCGGAAGTACCTCGACGACCTCTCCCCTTTCTCCACCCAGCAAGGTGTAAAAGGCGCCCAGTTCGACAGGGTCATGGTCCTCCTCGACGACGAGGAGGGAGAGGCAATGAGGTCGTTTTCCTACGGAAAGTACTTCGGCATCACCGCCTTGTCGGCCACAGATATGGAGAACATCGCTATAGGCAAGGATTCTGCAATCGAGCGCACGCGGCGCCTGTTCTATGTCTGCTGCTCACGGGCCGTTCTGGATCTCGCAGTCGTATGGTTCGCGCCCAACGTCGATGTCGCGAGGGCGGCCGTTCTGGAAAGAGGCTTCTTTCGCCCGGATGACGTCCTATCCGAAGATGTGCTTACATGACCCGCAAACCACGCTCTGAACCGGCTTTCTTGAATCATGCATACTGAACCTGTCTGCGGGCCTAAAAGCAGCTTTTCGCAAGCGATGGTGCTTGGCAACAGCGCAAAGAGCGCTTGCTCCTTTATCTAGTGAACCTCCCATCCCGACCGTTTCGAACACTCAGCAGGCACCTTGGGCAATCGCCGACAGGCTGGCTAAAGCACACCCCACGCTCGAAACCTCCCCCTCCCCGTCATCTCCCTCAACCCCAGTTCCTGCACGATCCGCCGCGCGCCTCGAGGCGTCACCTCAAGTGTCTTCGCCACCATGTCGGCCGAGATCAACGGCCGCGATATGACGAGCTCCACGAGCTCCGGCAGCCTGGATGACGTTCGCCGCCCCTCCAGTTTGCGCATCATCATCTGCCGCGCCAGCACCAGCCGGTCATGCTCCTTCAGCCCTGTCTCGGCGGCAATGATCAGCGCTCGACTTATCGCCAGTAACCGCGTCTCGCGATCACGATGCCGGCGCCGATCGACGGGGATGGCTTTCAGCCCGAGATTGATCGCCGCGAGATGCCCGCTTGTGGTAACGCCGCCCTCGCGCAGTACCGAGGCGGAAAGCAGTCGACCGAGCCAGGGCGCATGCTGCAGGACGGCAATCTCATTCCAGGCATCGAGCGCCACGATCGCTTGGCAGACCGGCGGCAAATCCTGGGCCCGCGCCAACACGGCTTGCCACTCCGCCAGCCGCTCGTCCTCATCCCAGTCGAGGTCATAGACGAATGGATCCTTGTCCGGAACGTTCTTGGCGAGACCCGGCTTCTTCGCCTCTTCGATCGCGGCCCCGGACCGGGCGAGCACCGCATCGATCGCGGCAAACGCATCACCCAGACCGTCGGCATCAGGATCTTCGGCCTCCCCTAACCCAGCCCCAGTGCCGCCCACTTCAACATTGCCATCAGGCAGCCCCTCCCCATCTCCACCCAATGATGCCGCGGGCCACGCCCGCCCGCGCAGCGACGCGAGGCCTTGAGCAGAGAGTGCCCAGGCCGGGGGATGGGAGGCGATGCGACGGCGGGTTTTCAGGATGTCGCGGGCGATCGTCAGTTCGTGAGTGGGGGCGCGGATGTCCCGGAGCGCGTCATGCAGGACGAGGTCTTCGAGATGGACGAGTTCGCCATCGACCCAGAGTGAGGCATGCGCGTCGAGGAAATGCGCGCGCTCCAGAAAGCCCTCACCGACGGCGGAACGGGCAATGCGCTCATCGAGACGGGCGAGCGCGACGGCGGCCTCGGAGATCGGCCGCAGCAGGCTCTGGATGGGTAATTTACCGAGATCGTAAGACATTGAAATTATGGTAAATGTTTCGTTAAGAGAAATCTATAGCGGTAGTAAAGTTCCTAACCTAATAGAATGCTCCAGGCCACGCCTGGCCGCCGATAAGTAACCCTTATCGAAACACAGAAATATATTCGGATAAAATTCGAACAATAATTAATAAATAACGGTTGTTAGATGAACTTTACTAAAATACCTCTGAAATTTATTCAAAAGTCAATCGGGCTTCGATTTTTATATAAAACCGAAACCCGACACCATATCTCCCCATTGGCGCATCATCGGACCGGCTGGAAGGGATCAAACACTCCGACTTCGTTGTTTCTGTCCGGAAGCGCAGTCATCGAGCAATCAAAATCATTCTCGAAGGCACTCGCCATGAAGGTGCCAGTCCAGCATCCACCTTGGGTATCGAAACAGCTGATGCGCCATTTTTCGTCCGGATCGGACACTAATGGAGAAGCATCCTCAATCAGCGATGTTAGGGGGCGTTCGCCGAACCCAGCTTGACCGCCAATCCTCCTCGATACCATTTTCCAGTCATATTGGCGGCGGGTGATCCCAAACGCGTGCCGAAAAGGGATGTAGCGGCGCGCACCGTCACCGTACTCGATCATTGTGATATCACCAGCAAATTCGGTTCCTGACGGCCCTACCACGAGCTCACCCACTGTCGCGATGGCTCTAGTAGACATAACCTTCGAGAAGTAGCGTCGAAAACCTTTGAGGCAGCTCTCCGCAAACGCGTCGAAGATTAGGCGCTGTCGACGGAGTAACTGTTCATGCTCCTCACGGCTATCTGGATCCACAATGTACCATCTCGCAAGCTCGGTGCTTACGATGGCAACACGTTGTTCTGACTGAGTCGGCATGAGCTGCAGATCGAGACCTTGAGCAAGTTTCGTCTTGATCAAATCGGTGAGGGTCAGATTTGTAAAAGGATGGGTTGAATTCATTTCAGTTCCTTTTTGAATATAGGTGGAGATCGTTCGTTTCGCTGTACGCAAACGGTAAGCGAGCATCTCAGTGAAGGGTGATGGGGGTGGAGGCTGGCGCAGCCTCATCAATGTCGCCGGAAACCCGAACGATCTTCACCTGGTCCCCGTCGCACGCCCACGTGTATCCGGGGGGCATGCGCAATAGCAGCGCAACATCCTCAGTTGTCAGATTTAAGTGCTGTCGCAAGCCGGAAAAGGTCGCAGCGGATTGGGCTTGTACGGCTTCATCTTTGCATATGTCGCCTCCTCTCTTAAGCGTGCGCAAGAGCACGTCACCTAGAGGGCCTGCATGGAAAGCAAACAGTTGACGATGATCGACAACCGCGATCCAGTGGTCTGGGATCAAGCGATTTTTGCCTTTGAACTTCCGCGATTTTGGCGGCTTGCTCGTGACTACTATCCGCAAAGGGGTGACCCACTCCTCTGCACAAAGCGGATCACTCGAAGAGCTAAGCGGAACGAGTTCATGGACACCCTCCTGCAACTCGATCAATCCATGTAAGCTGTTAAGAGAACGGGCGACGAGCTCACCGGCGTCATACGTGTGATCAGTGATCAAGGTTGTGGTGATGATTTTGCCGTCTTGGACAATTGATAGATATTGAGACATGCGAATACTCCTTAAGACCCGCGTGAGCGCGTGATCCTGCGATGGTTTTGGGGATGGAAGTGATTGTTTGGTCGGACAGAAAGCTGATGAACGCCTAGACCTGATGCAGCGCTCTCAAGTCCTGATCTTGAAAGGTGCCGATTGAGACGCCATAGCGATCTACTGACGGCCCATCATTCGCTTGATACGTCGCCAGAGGCATTACTAGAACGTCAAGGGATTCAATCGCGGCGCCATTGTCGTTGCAGTAGGCAGAGTAGGCAGATGCCATGCGGCGCAATATGGCATCACACTCGTCCAGGGTCTCACCGCGACATCTATCAAATTGTGCCATGCAGACTTGGGACGTGCGGGTTACGAGGACGAAACTGCATGTCAAACCGTCTGTTATGATCCGACATGCGTGCCGCATGATGGCCAAAGCCTCATAGCGATCGCTGAACGCAAGTGCTGGAATATCGGCAAGATCATCGAGATCAATTGCGGGAGATATGGCGGCTTGGTTGATCATCTGGATCAACTGAAGCGCGTTTGGATCACGCGCCGCACGTGCATCCAGTGAAAGATTAAGGGGATGGCGAGACATTTGAGGTTTCCGAAGTGGAGATGTATTCATGCTTCGGCGGATTTCGACCGCCGTCAACGCCGGGCCAGAAAGAATTTTACAAAATATTGTTATTACGTATTTTTTTCTCAAAAACGTCAAACCGCAGACATTGGCAATCTCGCCGAACGATACGGCGCTCGACTCGAACGAATGATCGGAGAGCAGCCAATTTTACTCTACCAATGATCGAAACAACAATTAAACATATGCGAAGAACGGCCATATCCTCGAACCATCGGTTAACCATGTTTAGAGAAGAACGTCGTCTTGGAATTGCCTGATCAGACTTGTCGGGCTATAGGTACCCGGCGTGGCGAGTACGCCCCGCAATAGCGGCTTCCACCGGTGCTGGACACACCAAGTGGAAGCCTAACCCTCAACCTTCTTCCGAAAGGCCTCGGGCTATCATGTGTAATATCCAATCTTCTGTGGCGGGCAAGTCTCGTCAGCGCTCTCCTGTTTATCGATCTAAACCTCAGCGCACCAAATCCTCGCCCATCGCGGCGGCGACTGCCATTCTTGGCTACTGATCAAACAGGACATTTCCCATGCAAGATATTCATTTCGGGTTATACGCCGACACGCCTCCGCACGCCTTGACTACAGCGCCCGAAGCTGTTGCTAAGCTGATCGAGAAGGCCATTGCTGCAACGATGACACCCGAGATAGCGCGATCCGCAGTCGAAGGTCATGCTGAGAGCCTGGCATCTTTGGGACGAATCATCGCTGTCCAGGAAGGACATCTGCTAGAAGCTGTCATCATAGCCCTTGCCTCGACGCATCCCTCGAGGGTGACACTGACCGACCTCCGCCTACCGGTCCTTCCCGCTGCGGTCGAGGTCATCAAGCGCAATCGTCGCAAGCTCTATGAAGGAATAAGCTTTGAGGCGCATTCCAACCCCTCCGCAGGAACGTACCATCCCGACTTAGTCGTCGTTGACGCCACTGGCCGCTGCGCGGTCATCATCGACGTGAAGCGGAGCCTATCTGGTTACCTCGGTGGGAGCAAACTGCTGGAACTACAGCAGCGAATGACGGCCTCCGGATTGGTGTTGCCCGATGTACTCTGGCGCGACCATCAAAGGCTGGCTGTCGAGACCGTCGGTACAGCCATAGTCGACGGATCAAAGACTTCGACTGATGTGTCTGATGGAGTGTGGCCTCTGTCTCGCCTCGATGACCTACTGCAGATAGAGGGTGCGGCCCAGCTGGCTATTGATAGCATGGAGGCCTTCCGCTGCGGCCTACGTAAGCAGTGGCAAGCGGCGATCGCAGAGGCAGCAGCCAAGTCAGCGCAACCTTCGGAGGGTGCAGTGGCAGCCACCCAAGCACACCCATCGCAGCAGCGCATTATAGATGTGCCCGCAAGGCGACGCGGCCGTCCCCCCAAAGCTCGGCCGCCAATTCAGGTCGGCGTCCTTGGGCCCGGTTTGCGACCGCACTAAGCGGCGCACATCACTTTTCATCCTATCAGATTTGCTGGACGCAATCCGGCCACGGAAGAGCTTTTGCTATGATTCACCCTGTCATTGATTTCCAGGTTCACCGCTTACGTCGCCAATACGGCACGATGAGGCTTCGCTACTCCAACTCGCCCACAAGCTTGCACCAATCGCCCTCGGCTAAGGACAGCAACGGAGCGCTATCCAACGACACCACCGCGCTCGTCACGGCACTCGTGCTCAGGATCGCCAGACGGCGCGGGCGCTCACTCAACGCGCTGCCGGGCACAGTCCGTGACGCCCTGTGCGACTTGGTAGCGCAGAACGACCCCACTGCACGCTTGCTGTTTCAGTGGCTTGATCGTGAGCCGGACACCGACGAGGCGATCTTGCAGGCGGCGCTCCTACCTGATAGATGGCGCGGCACGTCGCACATTGGGAGCAGACCTACACGGGTTTATCGCCATCACCGTTTCTGGCAGCCAGATAGTCCGCGTCTCGCCGAGCTTGACCGTCGTCGGCTTTCAAAGCTGCAGTGGCTGCTGGAAGAGGAGATGCGCCATGACCGCTGATCGCCTCGACCGCTACCTGCTTGGCCGCCTCAACCGCCGATCCCGACGGATCGCATATCGGGCGGCAGTCGCGGCCGATATCCTACGCGCGCACCAGCGCGCCATCGGGATGCATACGGTTACCATTTATGCGCCTGGGGCAAGGGCTGTGCCATTGACCGGAGCTATCACTGCAGACCGACGCACTCTGCTTCGGGTTCTATCAAGCGATGCATTGCTGCCTGTCTTGCTACCGGTGACAGTCCGCAGACATGACATCGACCTAATCATCGAGGATATCGTCGGCGACATCGACGCATCTGTGACCGGCGCTGAGACTGAGGCGACTCCCGCGGAAGCCGTAGAACGGTCGCAACTCCGCGACGATCGTGGAGATCATGGTCAATACCTAAAGCAGCTTGCCAGCCTCTTGCGAGCAGTCGCACATCCGCCAGCAATCACCGAGACGGTCATTGTCCTCAGCATTGTTGAGGCCGTGAGGCGATCACATCTGACAGCCGCCCAGGTCCTTCAGATCCTGTCCAGACCGGCTGCGGTCGTGCTTCTGCGCGTCCCTACCCGCGGATTTGAGCAAGCTCTCGGGCTGATGATCGAGCATGGCGTCATTGGGCCCGCCATGCGCCTGCGGGATGGCGGAGGCGGATACTCTCTGAGCAGGCGCGTACACTCCGGTCAGGAATCACACGATCAGACCACGCTGATTACTTTCCGAAACGGTGAAGTTATAAACCAGAGCAGTGAGAATCGACGCCAATTGTTGGCCAAGGCACTCTCCACCGGGAGACCCGTTCTGGTGGCTGCCGAGGACGAAGAGGTGTGGCCTGATCGCGTGACATCAAGCGCGGACCTGATCCTCGATGCGCCAAAAATCGATTGGCAGCTCCTCAGCCACGCAATCGAGATCACGACAGGGCACTCACGCGTCGCCGTGGAAGAGGCCGCCCGGGACTACACGATCGATATGTGCAGTCTCGGTCTCGATGATCTCGCACTGGCGATCAAGCCCGGACGCACCATTAGCAACGTCCTCAGCCGACTGGAAAGTTTTGCGCAAGAGCATGCTGACGTCCAGCGCGACGACGAAGGAGCCGGGTCCGCCAAGCAGACTGCTGCTAGCGGGGAGCGAAGCCGAACCTCGAGCAGTTCAGAACGCAGCCGCCGTGCCGACAAAACGCTGTCGATGGATATCATCCAGCCAGCACAACGGCCAACAAAAGCAAAGGGCGAGCGAGTAGATGAACCGTATCTGTGCATTGAGCAACTCGCAGGTTATGGCGATGCTCGTCAGTGGGCAATCGATCTCAAAACAGATCTTAGCATCTGGCGTGCCAAAAAGCTGGCGTGGGCAGACATGAGCACCAAGCTACTGCTAAGTGGTCCGCCTGGGACCGGCAAAACAACGTATGCTCGGGCACTGTGCAACTCGCTGGCGATCCCGCTGATCGCAACCTCAGTCGGACACTGGCTGGAGCCGGGCTATCTCGGAGATGTGCTCAAGCGGATGACGGCCGTTTTTGACGCGGCCAGAGAGCATGCGCCGGTCATCCTGTTCGTCGACGAGATCGACGGGATTGGTCGACGAGACAGCGGTTCAGGGCGCAGCTACGATGACTATTGGATCGCAGTCATAAACAGGATGCTGGAACTCCTCGACGGCGCGGTGAGGTCAGAAGGCATCATCGTCGTCGGCGCGACCAATCGGCCCGGCGTAATCGATCCGGCAATCCGCCGGTCAGGGCGACTGGAGCGGCATATCGAGATCCCGCCTCCCGACATGACTGCGCTAGAAGGTATTTTCCGCCATCACCTCGGTGCAGATCTGGATGGGGTGCTAGCGAGTGCACACAAAGCTGGTTCAAAGCGGAGCAATCAGTCGCAGGGAGTGGCCTATGCTACACGTTGACCGAACTGGGAACAACAAACGCTGCCCCCGGCGCACTGATCGGCAGGCAGCCCTTCGCCACCTGGCTCTTGCAGCCCAAGGCATGACCGGCGCTGATATCGCACGTCTGATCCGGGACGCACGCGGGATTGCTCGTCGCGCAAAACGCAAGCTTCGCTACAGCGATGTTTTGGAGGTGCTCGATCGACAGATTGGCTCGGTGCCTCCAGATGTACGTTGGCGGATTTCAGTTCACGAGGCAGGCCATGCGGTGGCGTTCGCAACCCTCGGCATCGCAGAGGTCCAGTCGGTCACCACCGGTCGCGGTGACGGGGGTGCAACATCGGTTCGATGGCCTGAGGTGATGCCCCAGACTGAGCATGGTGTGATGCAGGTTATCACCTGCTATCTCGCAGGACGTGCAGCAGAGAGCCTCATCTTCAACGAGACGTTGATCGGTCACGGCGGCAGCGATGGTAGCGACCTTGAGATCGCAACCACAAACGCGGTTCGTCTTGAGACAGTGCTCGGATGCTCCGGGGATCTGCCTCTTGTTTACATGCCGAGTGAACGCCCACAACACGACCTTCGCTACGATCGGGGGCTTGCAGTGCGGGTCAACAAACGTCTCGAAGAAGCTCTAGGTACGGCGATGTCCATCGTCACCCGTCATCAAGACGCCTTGCTCCGCCTGGCCCGGGAGCTGGATCACCGCCGTTACCTAGACGGCGCGGCGGTACGGGACATCCTCGGGCGCGATGAGGGCAGATCTGTATGAACGCCGTTAGCGGCCTCCCCCGGGCGAATGGTCTAAGTTCGTCCGGGCCTCGTCTTGTGGTGTTTTAGATAGGGAGGGACGCGGATCAGTACATCTTGGTATGCTGGCAAAGCGGTATACCAGCAGGAAAGATCGTGAGACCGGTAAACTGCGTTCAGATACATTGCACATTACCGATTCCGATTTTGACACTATCGATTCAAACTGCAGCCCAGCCGATTCAGAAGCAAACGCCGTCTTCGCAATTGTCGAACTGCATGCCGCCTGTGCTGTCGTGGACCGCATCTTCCTTTGGGTCGATCTTGGACGCGAAGTTTCGGCATTTGTAGCAAACGCCGTGCGAGAGATGCCGCGATCAGGCCGGTCCGGTCATTGACGCCGACCAAAATCCGCCTGAGCCTAGATGCAGGTGCAACAAAGTAACCCAAAATCCATGACTATAGATAATCCGACAACGACACATACCAAGGTGGATGTGCCCCCCTCTCGCCTGCTCGCCAATTGCCACATCCCTCATGACGGCTCAGAGGCCTCGTCACCGACCGAAGCCGGGCAAACAGCGGCCCGCACATCAGCTTTCTGCACATCCTTTGTCAAGTTCGCCCCATCTGTCGCACTCGGTAGCCTCTACGTCAGCCAGCCGGTCTTTCACGGTAAAGCAATCGCGATTGAACTAAGTCAGGGAATGATCCGAGGCGCTATCGATTCCGTCACCGGCGATCAGAGGCGGTTAGAGCGCATTTGCGAGATCCACGCGTTAGAACTGCATCGCGCCTATACCACACTGACGACACGATACGGCGGCGATTGCATCAGGCTGGACGGCCGAATGGTGCAGCTGAATGCGGAGCTGCCGAGCTTCGTCGACATCCATCGCATCCTGCTCCTTGATCGGGGGCAGATCCTCTTCGAGCGGCCATATCAGGAGCAGATTTTCGAGGAAGACTACGGGCATGTCCCGCGCTTGGTCACGTCAATCAGATGTGTCGAGGAGACGGACAGACTGACTCAGGATTGGACCTCAGCAATGATCAGGGCGAACGTTCTCGACGACGCGGAACCTGTCCGTATTCAAGGTTTTTTGTGGCTGCCCTTCCGCGCTGACCGTTATCGACCGTCCGTTTTCAAGGAGTATGATCCGGCGCGTTTCTCAGAACTTGAGGCTTGTACGCTCAGCAGCGATCTGGTTCGCGGCAAGGTCGGCAATGTCGTCTACATCCGAGGGCTAGGTGACTGAGATGCTCGACGCACTATTTACACCCCCCACAGACAGTCGGGCTGCCGAGTGGGATCGCCGGGTCTGCGATTTCTGCTCACAAGCGATCTCCGTCTGTCGATCACACTCACTGCCAACGCCGTCTCCGATTCCACATTCGATATCTTCGATTCTCGGACGAACGCCGTTTGCGGGGGGAGGCTAAGATGGCGAGATCACGCACTCAGCGCCTGCGAGACCAGCGAGAGCGCCAGCAGACCTACCGCGATGAGCAGCGACGGCTCCGGCGACCGGGCCGCGACGACATCGCCCGCGTCGCCCTCCGATGGCTCATCCTCGGAACAGCCAAACTCGCCGAGCGGGAAGGCAATCCCGCGCGGATGAACAAGGTCGAGACCGATATCTTGGAAGCCTTGGTCGAGCAGGGCTTTGACAGGTCTGCCTCTGATGCAGCGCTTGGCGACCTCATCGACAGATACGTCGACGGCAAATGGGATTTCCGGCGCAAAGTGCATCTTGGGATCGGTCCCGAGCCGGACGAATGACCAGTCCCTTAAGTGGCCAAAGGCGATGCGGCAGGCAACTGGCGCATCGCAAACGCCGTCTGCAGTCTAAGTGCCCTATCCCCCCATTACTTCATAAAACGCCGTTTGCACCAGAATCGTGGGAAGCGGGCCCCTTGTGGCAGTAGGTGCCATTCACTAACTGGCGAGGATCATTGGGGGTACCATGACCGCAAAAAACGCCAAAACCGCTATTATCTACGCACGCTACTCGACGGATCGACAGACAGATGTGTCCATCGAGACCCAGGTCGAACTGTGTCAAAACTTCATCGCAGACCGTGGCTGGCAGTTGCTCGACACTTACTCTGACAGAGCGATCAGCGGCTCCAACTATCTGACCAGACCGGGCATCCAGCGCGTTCTGAACCGCATCAAGAGTAGCAAAGTGGATGTCGTTCTGTGCGTTACTGTCGACCGTGTCTCCCGCGACGCTGAGCACGGCAATGGATTCCTCAAGCGCCTTCGCTACAACAGCACCGAACTTTGGACGGTGCACGGCGGCTCTTCAGTCACCGACATTGAGATGGGCCTTCGCGCGACGCTGAGCCAGGAACTTGTCGAGCAAATTCGGTATAGGACGCGGGAGGGCATGAAGACCGCGGTCCGCCGAGGCAAGGCAACGACATGTCTTGCCTATGGGTACCGGATCAAACTCGAATATGATGCGCACGGAGAGCGCATTCCGGGTCTTCGCGAAGTCGACCCTGTACAAGCCGAGGTCGTACAGGAGATTTTCAGTTTATATGCCGACGGCGTATCTCCGAGTGCTATCGCAGTCGAACTGAACCGTAGAGGCATTCCGGGCCCGCGCGCGGCTGCGTGGCGTGACACCGCGATCCGTGGCCATGTGGACCGCGGGACCGGCATCCTGAACAATGAGCTCTACCTCGGCAGGGCTATATGGAACCGCCGCGAGTATCGTAAGAATCCGGACACGGAACGCAGGATCGCTCGCCATAACGATAGCCACGATTGGGTCGTAGACGAACGCCCGGAACTGCGCATTATCCCCGACGATCTTTGGTCCGCCGTCAAGCGGCGGCAGTTAGGCGTCCGCGGCGAGTTTGAACGGACACTCTCTAATCCCCTAAACCGCACTCACCGTCCGAGTTATCTCCTGAGTGGACTGCTCGAATGTGCCGAGTGCGGCGGACCTTATGCCGTCATGGCTACAGGTCGGTATGGCTGTACCAACCATAAAAAGAAGATCCCCCTGGATGTTCTTGGCGGAGCCTGTTGCAGCAATCACAAGACGATCCTCCGCAGGGAACTCGAGGACCGTATCCTCACATCCATCCCTGCCGCTTTAGTACACATGGACGTGTTTCGCCGGACCGTGGACAAGGTCCTGCAAAGTGAACTCGCGGAGCAGAAGACTGCAGCCCATCAAACCCAGGACATCGCCGCCGCTCTCGAGCGCAACAGGCGCGAGCAAGAAGGCATCGTCGCCCAGATGTCTCAACGAGCGGCTGAAGGCCGACGGCCCAACGCTGCCTTGGACGACCGGCTCGACAGGCTCGACGACGAACGGGAAGCACTGGAGCGGCAGCTGGCAAGCGCGCCATCGATGGATAAGCCCGTCAGCGATGCAGAACGCCTTGCAGCTCTACGCGACGAGATCAACGAAGACACAGTCCGCACCGTGATACACGCCATGCTTTACATGATGCGCGATCACGCTGATCCCCAGACCAAGCAACCGCTGATCGGCATCATCCGCCAGCTCATTCAGAAAGTGGTCATTGCCAGTACACCGGGCCGTCAACCGCCGGCACTGGAAGTGCATGGCCGCATTGCATCCATCCTCGCTGCCATGGAGACAGCACAAGTGATGGAAGCAAGGTTCAAGGCAATGGTGGACCAGGATGTGCTGGCGCGCCAGCTGTCCGGGGCACTCGACACGGAGGACAAAAAACAAAAGCTCCTCGCGGGTTACGCAGAGGAGCTTTCAAGGAAACGACTTGAATGGCAGCAGATTCAAGTCTCAGTGGTTGCGGGGGCAGGATTTGAACCTGCGGCCTTCAGGTTATGAGCCTGACGAGCTACCGGGCTGCTCCACCCCGCGTTACCAGCGTAAATCCCGGAGGGATTTATCGCGACAGAGCAAACTCGTAAGAGTTTGCGTCTCTACCGGTGCAAATCCGAGGGGATTTGCGCCCTTTTCGGCATTGTACCAAGCAAAAAGGACCGCTTTGAGCGGCCCTTGGATTTCGGCAGGGCCGAATGCGTGATTTGAGAAGATTTTCAGGTTCGTTTTTGAACCGGACAACATTGCCTTTAGCAGACCTGGCAGCGACCTACTCTCCCGCGTCTTGAGACGAAGTACCATTGGCGCTGGGGCGTTTCACGGCCGTGTTCGGAATGGGAACGGGTGCGGCCACCCCGCCATGACCACCAGGTCGGCTAAGGGCAATGTTGTTGAGAAGCTGGTGAGGTCGTCGCAAACCGCATGCGGTTTATCGCGAGAACCTCTTTTTGATGAACACGTATTTGGCATCATCGCCCGGTTTTTCCGGGCCGATGAGCATGGTCAATGAGAACGATCAAGCCAATCGGGCTATTAGTAACGGTAAGCTTCACTCATTACTGAGCTTCCACACCCGTCCTATCAACGTGGTAGTCTTCCACGGCCCTGATAGGGAATACTCGTTTTCAGGTTGGTTTCCCGCTTAGATGCCTTCAGCGGTTATCCATTCCATATATAGCTACCCTGCTATGCCGTTGGCACGACAACAGGTCCACCAGAGATATGTCCATCCCGGTCCTCTCGTACTAGGGACAGATCCTGTCAATATTCCTACACCCACGGCAGATAGGGACCGAACTGTCTCACGACGTTCTGAACCCAGCTCACGTACCGCTTTAATTGGCGAACAGCCAAACCCTTGGGACCTGCTCCAGCCCCAGGATGCGATGAGCCGACATCGAGGTGCCAAACAACCCCGTCGATATGGACTCTTGGGGGTCATCAGCCTGTTATCCCCGGCGTACCTTTATCCGTTGAGCGATGGCCCTTCCACACGGGACCACCGGATCACTATGACCGACTTTCGTCTCTGCTCGACTTGTCAGTCTCGCAGTCAGGCGGGCTTATGCCATTGCACTCGACGACCGATTTCCGACCGGTCTGAGCCCACCATCGCGCGCCTCCGTTACTCTTTCGGAGGCGACCGCCCCAGTCAAACTACCCACCATACACTGTCCCGGATCCGGATGACGGACCGCGGTTAGACATCCATGACGATAAGGGTGGTATTTCAAGGATGGCTCCACGGAAACTGGCGTCCCCGCTTCAAAGCCTACCACCTATCCTACACATGCCGACACGAATGCCAGTGTAAAGCTATAGTAAAGGTGCACGGGGTCTTTCCGTCTGACCGCAGGAACCCCGCATCTTCACGGGGAATTCAATTTCACTGAGTCTATGTTGGAGACAGCGGGGAAGTCGTTACGCCATTCGTGCAGGTCGGAACTTACCCGACAAGGAATTTCGCTACCTTAGGACCGTTATAGTTACGGCCGCCGTTTACTGGGGCTTCGATTCAAAGCTTGCACCTCTCCTCTTAACCTTCCAGCACCGGGCAGGCGTCAGACCCTATACGTCGTCTTGCGACTTCGCAGAGCCCTGTGTTTTTGATAAACAGTCGCTACCCCCTGGTCTGTGCCACCCCATCATACTTGCGTATAAAGGGGTCACGCTTCTTCCGAAGTTACGCGTGCAATTTGCCGAGTTCCTTCAACATAGTTCTCTCAAGCGCCTTGGTATACTCTACCTGACCACCTGTGTCGGTTTCGGGTACGGTCTATACGGTGGAGCTATTTCCTGGAACCGCTTCCCCGCCCAGACAATCCAATAAGTCTGAACGAGTTACGCAATCCGTCACTACCACCAGGCCCACGAATATTAACGTGGTTCCCATCGACTACGCATTTCTGCCTCGCCTTAGGGGCCGGCTAACCCTGCTCAGATTAACTTTAAGCAGGAACCCTTGGTCTTTCGGCGAGGGGTCTCTCACCCCTTTATCGTTACTCATGTCAACATTCGCACTTCCGATACCTCCAGGGCCCCTCACGGGTACCCCTTCACAGGCTTACGGAACGCTCCGCTACCACGTGGATAAATCCACATCCTCAGCTTCGGTGCATGGCTTTAGCCCCGTTACATTTTCGGCGCAAAGACCCTTATTTAGACCAGTGAGCTGTTACGCTTTCTTTAAATGATGGCTGCTTCTAAGCCAACATCCTGGTTGTTTTGGGATCCTCACATCCTTTCCCACTTAGCCATGACTTGGGGACCTTAGCTGGAGGTCAGGGTTGTTGCCCTCTTCACGACGGACGTTAGCACCCGCCGTGTGTCTGCCGACTAGTACTCCCAGGTATTCGGAGTTTGGTTAGGATCAGTAAGACGGTGAGTCCCCATAGCCCATCCAGTGCTCTACCCCTGGGGTATTCGGTCGACGCTCTACCTAAATAGATTTCGCGGAGAACCAGCTATCTCCGAGTTTGATTGGCCTTTCACCCCTAGCCACAAGTCATCCTGATCTATTGCAACAGATATGGGTTCGGCCCTCCAGTTGGTGTTACCCAACCTTCAGCCTGCTCATGGCTAGATCACTCGGTTTCGGGTCTAATGCAACTAACTAAATCGCCCTATTCAGACTCGCTTTCGCTGCGCCTACACCTACCGGCTTAAGCTTGCTAGTTACACTAAGTCGTTGACCCATTATACAAAAGGTACGCCGTCAGGCTTGCGCCCTCCGACTGCTTGTAGGCATCCGGTTTCAGGTTCTATTTCACTCCCCTTGTCGGGGTGCTTTTCACCTTTCCCTCACGGTACTTGTTCGCTATCGGTCATGCACGAGTACTTAGGCTTGGAGAGTGGTCTCCCCATGTTCAGACAGGATTTCACGTGTCCCGCCTTACTCTAGGACAATGAGTGTTCTACGCGTACGGGGCTGTCACCCACTACGGCCGACCTTTCCAGATCATTCC
>NZ_CP128477.1:3070000-3237500 GCF_030369675.1 Peteryoungia algae
CTGATGGCTCCCCCCGAAGTCGCGGCCAACAGACAGGCCTGGATCGACGAATGGCTCAAAGCGATGACGCTGAAATAGTATCGTATGATCCGCCCGATCCACCAGTCACGACGACAGAGGCTGCCCGCGCTTGCGGGTGGCCTTTTCGTTCTGCTGGTCGTGACGGCTTTCGTCGGCATCGCGCTGACGGCCCTCCTCGCGGGACGATTGTCGGGCGGTCTTCTCTCCGCCTTCGCTGATCCCGTCATCCGCTCGGTTCTTTCTTTTACGCTCTGGCAGGCCTTTCTCTCCACGCTTCTTTCCGTGGGCTTGGCCCTGCCGGTCGCCAGTGCACTCGCCAGACAGCCGGCTTTTCCGGGTCGCATCTGGCTGATCCGGCTGATGGCCGTGCCGATGGGATTGCCAGTCCTGATCGGCGCGCTCGGGCTGATTGGCATCTTCGGCAGAAGCGGCATCGTCAACAATACGCTGACAGGACTTGGCCTCGACCAGCCAATCTCGATCTACGGGCTGACCGGCATCCTCGTCGCCCATGTCTTCTTCAACCTGCCGCTGGCAACCCGCCTGATGCTGTCAGCCCTTGAGCGGGTGCCGGCGGAATACTGGCGCATGTCGGCAAGCCTCGGATTTTCGCCGTTTTCCACCTTCCGCTTCATCGAGTGGCCGGTTCTGGCCCGTGTGATCCCCGGAGCAGCAGGTCTGATCTTCATGCTCTGTGTAACGAGTTTCACGTTGGTGCTGATCTTCGGTGGTGGCCCTGCGGCAACGACCATTGAAGTTGCCATCTACCAGGCGCTGCGCTTCGACTTCAACCCGGAGCGCGCCGTGTCGCTGGCGCTCCTGCAGATCACGGTGACAGGCCTGATCCTCGCTGGCCTGAGCTTCCTGCCGGCAGCACCTGATACCGGTGTTACCAGCGGTCGACACTTCCCACGATTCGACGGACGGCGTCCGCTTGTCCGCCTCGCCGACGGGCTGCTCCTGTTGTTTGCCACGCTTTTCCTCATCCTGCCGCTCGGCCAGGTGGTCGTCTCCGGCCTGCAGGCTGATCTCGGTCGACTTCTCTCCCAGGCGGCCTTTCAACAGGCATCCTTCACCAGTCTGGGTGTGGCTTTCTCTGCGGGGCTGCTTGCCACTCTGCTTGCCTATGGTGTGATCGCAGCTCGCGCCGACATCGCGACGGCTCGCGCACAAAATGCCGGCAACCGCATCTTCTCGCTTGCGCTCGCCGCGGTCTCCTCGCTGGTCTTGCTCGTCCCCACCAGCGTCCTCGCCACAGGCTGGTTCCTGGCTTTGAGACCTCGGGGCGAGGTCGCGACCTTCGCACCCTTCATCGTCACAGGCATAAACGCCCTGATGGCACTGCCCTTTGCGGTGCGCGTGCTGGAACCCACCTATCGAGAGCACCGGGCTCGCACCGGACACTTGGCCGAAAGCCTCGGCCTCTCCGTCACCCAGCGCCTGCGCCGCGTCGATTGGCCGGTCCTGAAACGGCCGTTCTTGACGGCACTCGCCTTCGCCATGACGCTGTCGCTCGGTGACCTCGGGGCAGTCGCTCTCTTCGGCTCTGAAAACATCTTGACCCTACCCGCCCTTATCTATGCCCGGATGGGCAGCTATCGCAGCACCGATGCCGATGGGCTCGCCCTTATTCTTGGTGCAATTTGTCTGGTGCTGGCGCTGATCGGAGCGCCGGGAACGCGTATCGCCCCCAACAACCCTCGGGAGAGAACCGATGCGTGATGAAGCCTCGACCGGCATCCGCCTCGACGACGTCCACCTGACGCTTGGGAACCGCGCCTTCCATTTCGACTGCGGTTTCGAGCGCGGACGGATCACAGCCGTCGTCGGTCCCTCGGGCTCAGGCAAGTCGACTTTGCTGAACCTCGTCTCGGGCTTTGAGCGGCCGGCCAGCGGCCGTATCGAGATCGCCGGACGTGATGTGACAGATCTGGCACCAGCGGAGCGCCCTGTTTCTCTGGTCTTCCAGGACAACAACCTGTTTTCCCATCTCGACCTCTTCACAAACATCGGGCTCGGCATCCATCCGGCAATGCGCCTGACACCTGCCGATCGCAGGGCGATCTCCGATGCTCTGACGCGCGTCGGACTCCCGGGATATGAACGTCGTCTGCCGGGCTCGCTCTCGGGTGGCGAGCGGCAACGCGTGGCCTTTGCCCGCGCGCTGGTGCGCCACCGCCCGGTTCTGCTGCTCGATGAGCCATTTGCAGCCCTTGATCCAGGCCTGCGTGCCGCTATGGTCGAACTGCTCGTAGACCTCCATGCCGAAACCCGCGCCACGGTCCTGATCGTCACCCACGACCCACGCGATGTGGAGCGGCTGGCAGACGATGTCATCTTCATCGATGATGGACATGTGCTCGTGAAGACCGACAAGACGACCTTCTTCCAGAGCCACGACATTGCTGCCGTGCAGAACTTCCTCGGCGAGCATGCCTTTACACGCCAATCGCCTTAATTTGGTCGTCCACGCCTGCCATGCGCGTCAGGAATAGTTGTTCCTTCGGCAAGACCATTGGTCATTTCCTCTGGCGTGACTATCTTCTGGAGCATGCGGTGTTTTCGCACTATGTGAAGGACTGCCGGATCGGTGCGAGGCGATGGCGGCAGAGGGCAATTGATGCTGCACCCGGCGGTCGGCCAATTCGGCAATCGTCCGGGCTCAGGTGAAGGGGCAGGATGCAGTTTTTGAGCCGGAACAGCGCGATGGCTGCCGAAGTGAATCGGCAGAGACGGCCATTCAGGCTCGCGTCGAGCGTAGCCGTGCTGGTTTCTGTGGGGCTGGTCCTGTCGTCCTGCCAGTCTCTGTTCGAGCAGGCCTATGAGCCGTCTGTCGCACCATCCAGCAATCCGCAGATCGTCGACGAAGTCCAGAAGGGCGACCCGCGCGCCCAGATGGGAGCCCGCGAGCATCCCCGCATCGTCGCTTCCTATGGCGGCGAATATTCCGACTCCAAGACCGAACGTCTCGTCGCCCGCATCGCGGGCGCGCTGACAGCCGTCTCGGAAAACCCGAATCAGTCCTATCGCATCACCATCCTCAACTCGCCCGCGATCAACGCCTTCGCGCTGCCGGGCGGTTATCTCTATGTCACGCGCGGTCTTCTGGCGCTCGCCAATGACGCGTCTGAAGTCGCAGCCGTGCTCAGCCACGAGATGGCGCATGTGACCGCAAACCACGGTATCGAACGCCAGCGCCGCGAAGAGGCAGAGGTCATTGCGAGCCGCGTCGTGGCCGAAGTGCTCTCCAGCGATCTTGCCGGCAAGCAGGCATTGGCCCGCGGCAAGCTGCGGCTTGCCGCCTTCTCGCGCCAGCAGGAACTGCAGGCAGACGTCATCGGCGTTCGCACGCTTGGCGAAGCCGGATATGATCCTTATGCCGCCGCCCGCTTCCTCGATTCCATGGCGCGCTACAGCCAGTTCACCTCGGTCGATCCGGATGCTGACCAGAGCCTGGACTTCCTGTCGAGCCATCCGAACGCTCCACAGCGTGTCGAGCTCGCCAAGCGTCACGCCCGCGTCTTCGGCCCTGAAGGCACGCATGGCGAGACAGGCCGCGACTATTACCTCAACGGCATCGACGGCCTGCTCTACGGCGACAGCCCGCAGGAGGGTTTCGTGCGTGGCCAGACCTTCCTGCACGGCCAGCTCGGCATCCGCTTCGATGTTCCGGTCGGTTTTCAGATCGACAACAAGGTCGAAGCCGTCCTTGCCACCGGTCCCGGCGATGTCGCGATCCGGTTCGACGGCGTGGCGGACAGTCAGAAGATCAGTCTGCCGAACTACATCTCGAGCGGCTGGGTCACCGGTTTGCTGCCGGACACCATACAGACGATCACCGTCAACGGGCTTGAAGCCGCAACGGCCCGCGCGTCCGCCGATCGCTGGGACTTCGACATAACCGTCATCCGCATCGGTCCCCAGATTTTCCGCTTCCTGACTGCCGTGCCGAAGGGCAGTCCGGCGCTGGAAACGACAGCTGCCCAGCTGCGAGCATCCTTCCGGCGCATCACGTCTCAGGAGGCGGCTTCGCTGAAGCCGCTGCGCGTCCGTGTTGTAACAGTCGGTGCCAATGACAATATCGGCACCTTGTCCGCCCGGATGATGGGCACCGACCGCAAGCTAGAGCTCTTCCGGATGATCAACGCTCTGGGTGCAACCTCGACAGTCAAGCCAGGCGCGCGCGTGAAGATCATTTCCGAGTAGTGCGCCGAGCCGGCACGCTGGATTGATCTATCCATCTCGACATTGACATGATGCATGTCATTATGACATGAACAATGTCATGAACAAGCAGGAACAGCTTTACCGTCTGATTTGGTTGTCGCGGCCGCTCATGCAGGCAGCAGAGGCGCGTGTCGAACAGGCGCTTGATGGCACCGGCTTGACAGTCCGGATGCGGGCGGTCCTTGAGATACTTCACGTCCATGGCGATGCCACTGTTCCTGAGATTGCGCTCAAGCTCGAAATCCAGCGACAGTACGTCCAGGTTATGGTCAATGAGACGCTGGCGGAAGGCCTTACCGTTGGCGAACCTAATCCGCGGCACAGAAGGTCCACGAAAATCGCCTTGACCCCCAAGGGTAAAAGGCTGATCGAAGAGGTGATCACACGTGAAAACCACATCGTGCAGCGCATGGCGACAGGAATCCGCGCAGAGGACATCGCCACCGCGCTCAACGTCGTCACCAAGATGATTGCGGAGTTGAAAGCTGACGCAGAGGATCAATCGGCATGATGCCAGGCTATCTCTTGCTCCTGCCCGCCCTCGCACTGCTCGTTTGGCTCGCTGATGGGATTAGAAGGATCGGCGCGGTCAGTCATGGCACGCCTATTGGCAAACGTCCTGGAACGGCCTTGCTGCTGATCGATCTCCAGGCCGTGTTCTGGGATGAGGGCCACTACGACGAAGCGGCAAAAGCAGCCGCTCAATCGGCCATCCTGAACGCCGTGAGCGCCGCCAAGGCTGCAGATTCACCGGTGATTGCCGTGAGGCAAGAGTGGTCCATTCCCTCGACGAAGGTCATCGCCAAGCTGACAATGCAGGGCAAGGCGGTCGAGGGTACGCCCGGAACACAGATTGCAGCGCCGTTCGAAGGACTTGCAGACCACGTTTTGATCAAGAGAGTCCAGGATGCGTTCGAAACGGGCGAGCTCGATCGACTTCTCGAACGGCTTGATGTGGGAACGCTTCGAATTGCAGGGCTGGATTTGAGCTATTGCGTAGCCAGGACTGCGCTCGCGGCACTTCGGCGCGGATATCATGTCGAGTTGATCACCCGCGCAAGCCTGTGCGAAAACCAGACCGCGGCTGATCGCACCCGCGACATGCTTTCCTCAAAGGGCGTACATCTGCGATAATCCGGCCACGGGCAATTCCGGAACATCCTTACACAACACGGAAAGGCCGGTGTCTCCACCGGCCCCTCTTTCGTGGAGTTTCTTGATTTAGCTCACATCGCCAGTTCAAGACGCGCCGAGCTTGGCGCCTTGTCGGTGAGCGCCACTTTCAGCTTCTCCAGCGCCCGCGTCTCGATCTGGCGGACCCGCTCCTTGGAAATGCCGAGTTCGGCGCCAAGTTCTTCGAGCGTTGCACCATCCTCCGTCAAACGTCGGGCCTTGATGATGCGGCTTTCCCTCTCGTTGAGGCGATTCATGGCCTCCCTCAACCAGCCATTCCAGCGTTCACCATCGATGATCGACGTAACCTGCTCGTCCGGTAGCGCTTCCTTGCTTTCCAGCATCTCGAGCTGCTCCGTACCTTCGCCGTTCTTGCCGGCGACGGGAGTCTGAAGCGAGGCATCATTGCCGGATAGGCGCGCATCCATGGACTGGACATCGGAGAGGCTGACACCGAGTGCGGATGCGATTTCCTGATGAATTGCCTGATCGGAAAGGCGATTGTCGCCCTGGGCGAGCTTGGCACGCAAGCGGCGCAGATTGAAGAACAGCGCCTTCTGGCTGGAGCTTGTCCCGCCGCGGACGATGGACCAGTTGCGCAGGATGTAATCCTGCATCGAAGCCCGGATCCACCATCCGGCATAGGTAGAGAACCGCACCTCTCGACCCGGGTCGAAACGCGCAGCAGCCTCGAGAAGCCCGATATACCCTTCCTGGATCAGATCGTTCAGAGGCAATCCAAATCCGCGGAACTTGGACGCCATGGCGATGACGAGGCGCATGTGGGCTTGCGCGATGCGATTGCGCGCACCTTGATCGTCATGCTCCTTCCAGCGGATTGCAAGGTCGAGTTCTTCCTCACGCTCCAGGTAGGGCTGCGACATGGCATACTTGATGATGTGTCTGTCAGCGGATATGGCTTTCATCGGACATCTCCATGGTCTCTAGGACCGCAGGCCTGTTGCAGGCCCTGTTGCCGGCATTGTTTCCTGAACGGCTGAACGTCGGACAGGTTCCAACAGAATGCCAGGTGCGGTGGTTGCGTCGCTCTCTTCTGCTTCTCTGACCTCAACTACGCACCCCCTGCGACATCGGATTGGCGCGCAGGGTTGCGACCACAGGCCGAAGAGGCCTGATCACGGAAAAGTGAGAGATTGGCGGGAGACACGCCGCAGGGAATGTTGCCGAAACGCAAAGCGGCGCGGGTCACCCCGCGCCGCTGAAGTCGAGCCAGAAATGTGTTTTCAGGCCGAGAGTGCCTGAAACTCGGCGAGGATGGCATCGCCCATCTCGACCGTACCAACCTGACGGCAACCCTCGGCCATGATGTCGCCGGTACGGATGCCCTTGTCGAGGACGTTAGCGATAGCCTTCTCCAGACGATCGGCCTCCGCAACCATGTTGAAGGAATAGCGCAGGCACATGGCGAACGAGGCAATCATGGCGATCGGGTTGGCGACACCCGTGCCGGCGATGTCAGGGGCCGAACCGTGCACCGGCTCATAGAGTGCCTTGCGCTTGCCCGTCTTCGCATCCGGAGCACCAAGCGAGGCGGAAGGCAGCATACCTAGTGAGCCCGTCAGCATGGCCGCGACGTCGGAGAGCATGTCGCCGAACAGATTGTCAGTCACGATGACGTCGAACTGCTTCGGCGCACGGACGAGCTGCATGCCGCCGGCGTCGGCCAGCATGTGGTCGAGCTTGACGTCGGAGAACTTCTCCTTGTGCGTCGCGGTCACGACCTGGTTCCACAGGACGCCGGACTTCATGACGTTGCGCTTTTCCATCGAGCAGACGCGGTTGCCACGGGTCCGGGCCAGTTCGAAGGCGACGGCCGAGATGCGTTCGATTTCGTAGGTGTCGTAGACCTGGGTATCGATGGCGCGCTTCTGGCCATTGCCGAGATCGGTGATGGTCTTCGGCTCACCGAAATAGACGCCACCGGTCAGCTCGCGAACGATGAGGATATCGAGACCCTCGACCAGCTCAGGCTTCAGCGAGGAAGCATTGGCAAGCGCCGGGTAGCAGATGGCCGGGCGCAGATTGGCGAAAAGCTCGAGATCCTTGCGCAGGCGCAGCAGTCCGGCTTCCGGGCGTACCTCGTAGGGCACGTCATCCCACTTCGGACCACCCACGGCACCGAACAGCACGGCGTCGGCAGAAAGCGCCTTTGCCATGTCTTCTTCTGAAATCGCCGCCCCATGGGCGTCATAGGCGGAGCCCCCGACGAGACCTTCGTCCGTCACGAACCCGGCACCCTGCGCCTCATTCATATAGGCAATGATCTTGCGAACTTCGGTCATGGCCTCTGGGCCGATGCCGTCACCGGGCAGCAGAAGAAGATTGCGAGCCGTCATGGAAACCCTCCACTCGAATAGAAGTCGCGGCTTCTTACGCCCGGGGCACGGCCATTTCAAGCGAGATAGGCCGGAAACGGTACGCATCGAGGTCTGCCATGACAGGGATAACGCCGTTGACCGCAGACCGGCTGCGGGTCCAAAAAGGCGCCTCTGCCAATTGGACCCATCCCACATGCCGCTCTCGCCGCTCCATATCGAAACTCCCCTGCTCAGAACCGCCGCCGACTACAGTGCCAGCGGCCTGCCGCTCTGGCTGAAGATCGATGCATTGCAGCCTTCCGGCAGCTTCAAGCTGAGAGGCGTTGGCCTTCTCTGCCAGCACGAGGTTGCGAAGGGTGCGAAGGAGATCTTCTGCGCGTCCGGCGGCAACGCCGGGATCGCAGCCGCGGTGGCGGGCCGCGCATTGCAGGTCCCGGTAACCATCGTCGTCCCCGAAACGACATCCGAAGCGGTTCGTGCCCGCATCGCGGCAACCGGCGCCAATGTACTCGTCCACGGGCAGGTTTTCGATGAGGCCAATGCCCATGCCGTTGCGCTCGCCGCCGAACGCAGGGCCGCCTATGTCCATCCCTATGACCACCCGCTGCTCTGGGAAGGTCATGCCACCTTGATCGATGAGGTGGTGAAATCAGGCGCAGCCTTCGACTGCGTGATCACCAGCGTCGGCGGCGGTGGGCTTCTGGCCGGCATTGTCGAGGGCCTGCGCCGCAATGGCTTGCCGGACATCCCCGTTGTCGCGGTCGAAACAGAAGGTGCGGCCTCCCTGAATGCCGCGGTCGCTGCGAAAGAGCGCGTGACCCTGCCGGCGATCACCTCGATCGCCAATTCGCTTGGCGCACGGCAGGTCGCACAGCATGTCTTCGACTTGCTGGACACCCATCCGATCGAGAGCGTCACGGTAACCGATGCACAGGCTGTCGCGGCCTGCCTGAAATTCGCCGATGCGCAGCGGATTCTGGTCGAACCGGCCTGTGGTGCAGCACTCGCCGTTGCAGATGTGCATGCCGATCTGCTGTCGCGCTTCAAGGCGCCGCTCGTCGAGGTGTGCGGCGGGATCGGCGTGTCGCTCGCGTCACTCGAGACATGGCGCACGCGCTTCCTCTGAACCAATAAAAAAGCCGGGCTCACGCCCGGCTTGATTGTCTCACATCCGCCTGGTCTCAGGCCCAGGGGCGCTGCGCAGCGTTGGACTGTTCGAAACTCGTGATATTCGATGCCTTTTCGAGCGTCAGGCCGATGTCATCGAGGCCGTTTAGCAGGCAATGGCGCTTGAAGGCATCGATTTCGAACGAGATCCGGCCGCCATCGGGACCGGTGATTTCCGAGGCTTCCAGATCGACGGTCAGCACGGCATTCGAACCGCGGCTAGCGTCATCCATCAGCTTGTCCAGATCGCTGTGGCTGACGATGATCGGCAGGATGCCGTTCTTGAAGCAGTTGTTGTAGAAAATATCGGCGAAGGACGTCGAGATCACGCAGCGGATACCGAAGTCCAGCAAGGCCCAGGGAGCATGTTCGCGCGAGGAACCGCAGCCGAAATTGTCGCCGGCAACGAGGATCTGCGCATTGCGGTAGGCCGGCTTGTTCAGGACGAAATCCGGGTTCTCCGAACCGTCTTCCTTGTAGCGAGCCTCCGCGAAGAGGCCAGTGCCGAGACCGGTGCGCTTGATGGTCTTCAGATAGTCCTTCGGAATGATCATGTCCGTGTCGACGTTGACGACCGGAAGCGGTGCTGCGACACCGGTGAGCTTTACGAACTTGTCCATCAATCTGCCTTCGATCTGGCTAATGCGGGTTTGGTGTCCCGCCCATAGAGCAAAACCGCGAGAAATTGAAGGAGATTCTTGCAAATGACGGATGCGGGCCCGCAGGATTTGCCCACGTGTCTATCCTCTCACCCGCGCGCGGGTCGGAGACGGATCGCAGTCCTGAACGATCAGAGATCGATGATGGTGCCCTTGCCGTCGTTCCAGACGCGCACGCCCTCGCTCGGTTTTGCCTTCGCATAGACCGGAGCGCGCTTCGTCTTGCCCATCAGCATGCGAGCACCGAGCGTCACGGTGAGGAGCGCCCCGATGACAAGCGTCAGCGAGACCGCGAAAGCGGCTGCGATACCGACAAATGCGAGGCCGGCAATGGCATAGGCGGCAGAGCGGATATTTTGCATGATCGTGTCCTTTCTCGCCAGCCAAGGTGGCCCTTCTTCTCCAGCATTGCAAGGGGCTTTCACCCAATTGTCATCTTGCGTGGTCGGCCAAAGCTTGCCAGAACTCGCCCATGACTTCAGAGCCATTCTCCTTTCGCTTTCACCACCCCTCTCGGTTGCGTCGGTCCGTGCTGACGGTGCCGGCGGTCAACGAACGGGCCCTGCAAAAGGTGCCTAGCCTCGACTGCGACGCGGTGATTTTCGACCTCGAGGACTCGGTTGCCGAAGACCGGAAGGCGGAAGCGCGAGACAAGCTTCTGACATTCCTGACGAATTCTGACCTCGGACATCGCGAGCGCATCATTCGCATCAACGCGACGGATACACCCCATTTTCTCGAGGACATGAACCTCATCCTTGCTGCAGCGCCCGACGCCGTCCTTCTCCCGAAGGTCGAAGAGCCGGTGACGGTTCAGGACGTTGCGGATCGTCTCGGCGAGCACGCTGCGGCGGAAGGTCTCAGGATCTGGGCAATGATCGAAACCCCGCGCGGCATCCTCAACGGTGCAGCGATCGCCTCCGCCGGCCGGACAAGCGACAGCCGGCTCGATGCCTTGGTCGTCGGCTTGAACGACCTGCGCAAGGCGACCGGCATCCCGGAGGCGCCGGGGCGCACCTATCTCGTGCCTTATCTGATGCAGGTCGTGCTCGCGGCCCGTGCCTATGGACTTGATGTCATCGACAGTGTCTCGAACGATTTCCGCGATCTCGAAGCTCTGTCAGCCGAGTGCGCGCAAGGGCGCGGCATGGGGTTCGACGGAAAGATGCTGATCCATCCGGCCCAGATCAGTCCCGCCAACCAACATTTCGGACCCGACGAGGCGGCAATCATCGACGCCCGCATAGTGGCCAATGCTTTCGCCGACCCGGCCCATGCGGGCCTCAACGTCATCAACATCGATGGGCGCATGATCGAGAAGCTGCATGCCGAGGAGGCGACGCGCCTTCTCGCCAAGGTCGCCCTGATCGACGCCAGAAAGGACAAGTCACCATGAAAGTCTATCGTTTCCTCACCGGCCCTGACGATTCCAGCTTCTGCCACCGCGTCACCGATGCCCTCAACAAGGGTTGGGAACTGCATGGCTCCCCGAGCCACTCCTTCAATGCGGCCGAGAACAAGATGTATTGCGGCCAGGCCGTGGTGAAGACCGTGCATGGCAAGGACTATGATCCGTCGATGAAACTCGGCGAGCAATAGCCAGCTCGCCACACAGCCGGCGAGGGCGAAACTGGCTTTCCGGCGCGCTGCCCGGCTGTGCCTCCATGCCTGGCCGAACCCCATTGATTCGCAGTCCGGACAGGGGTAAAACGCCTTGTTCCGTGGTGATTTGGCCGGCCGGCTTGCAGCCACGTAAAATAAGTCGCTAAAGGGCCGAGGCGAGTTATCAGACTTTCCGAGGACCGGTGGCGATATTGAAGCCGCCGGTATTTTTGTTTCCGCGGTCCGAAGACCGCCGTAACAAGGAAAGTCGAGAGTAAGATGCCGATCAGGATTCCCGATACGCTGCCCGCCTTTGAGACCCTCGTGCATGAGGGCGTGCGGGTCATGACCGAAACCATGGCTATCCGCCAGGACATTCGCCCACTGCAGATCGGCCTGCTCAACCTCATGCCGAACAAGATCAAGACCGAAGTCCAGTTCGCCCGGCTGATCGGCGCCTCGCCGCTGCAGGTGGAGCTGACACTCGTCCGTGTCGGCGGCCACAAGGCCAAGAACACGCCGGAAGACCATCTTCTGTCCTTCTACCAGACCTGGGACGAGGTGAAGCACCGCAAGTTCGACGGCTTCATCATCACCGGCGCCCCGATCGAGACCCTGCCCTTCGAGGAGGTTACCTATTGGCCGGAACTCGAGCAGATCCTTGATTGGACCGAGACCAACGTGCATTCGACCATGAATGTTTGCTGGGGCGGCATGGCTGCCATCTACCACTTCCACAAGGTTCCGAAACATCCGCTGAAGGAAAAGGCGTTTGGCGTCTATCGCCATCGAAACCTCGCGCCCTCATCGGTCTATCTCAACGGGTTTTCGGACGATTTTCAGGTGCCGGTCTCGCGCTGGACGGAAGTTCGCCGCGCCGACATCGAGAAGATATCGGACCTGGAAATCCTGCTGGAATCCGACGAGATGGGCGTCTGCCTGGTGCAGGAGAAGCGCGCCAACCGCCTCTATATGTTCAATCACGTGGAATATGACTCGACCTCGCTGGGCGACGAATATTTCCGCGACAAGTCTGCCGGAATTCCGATCAAGCTGCCCCACAATTACTTCCCCCACAACGATGACGCACTCCCCCCGCTCAACCGCTGGCGCGGCCATGCGCATCTGCTGTTTGGCAACTGGATCAATGAGATCTACCAGATGACGCCCTATGACCTGAATGAGATCGGCAGCGGTGTAACACGCTGATACCGCAGGCCGTTTTTGGCGGGACAGGCTGGTCGCTCTGTGACAGGATGCGGCCGCCGATAAACCGAGCCTATTCTGATCGATGTTTCTGCCGTTTTTCCTGCGATTGAAAGAAGAGAAGGTTCCTGTGACGCTGCGGGAATACCTCGCTCTGCTGCAAGGCCTTCAGGCGGGCCTTGTCGATTTCGATCCGGATGGCTTCTACTATCTCGCCCGCACCACGCTGGTGAAGGACGAGCGTTTCATCGATCGTTTCGATCGGGTCTTTTCAGAGATTTTCGGCGGCATTTTCAGTGGAGATGCCAACAAGCGCATCGATGCGGGCGTGATCCCGGAAGACTGGCTGCGCCGCCTCGGCGAGAAGCACCTCTCGGACGAAGACAAGAAGCTGATCGAGGCACTGGGCGGCTTCGAGAAGCTGATGGAGACCCTCAGGCAACGTCTCGCGGAGCAGAAGGAGCGCCACCAGGGCGGCAATAAGTGGGTCGGCACGGCCGGCACGTCGCCCTTCGGCGCTTATGGCTACAATCCGGAAGGCGTGCGCATCGGCCAGAACGAAAGCCGGCACCGGAAAGCGGTGAAGGTCTGGGACCAGCGCGAGTTCCGCAATCTCGATGACCGCGTCGAATTGGGCACGCGCAACATCAAGGTGGCGCTGCGACGATTGCGTCGCTTCGTGCGCGAGGGAGCCGCAGAGGAGCTGGATCTCTCCGGCACGATCCGCTCGACCGCCGAACACGGCTATCTCGACGTGAAGACCCGGCCCGAACGGCGCAATGCCGTGAAGCTGCTGATGTTCTTCGACATCGGCGGCTCGATGGACGACCATGTCCGCGAGATCGAGGAGCTGTTCTCGGCCGCACGCTCCGAATTCCGGCACATGGAATATTTCTACTTCCACAACTGCCCATATGAGAAGGTCTGGAAGGACAACCAACGCCGCCATTCAGATGCCATGTCGACCCTCGACGTCATCCGCACGTTCGGGCCGGACTACCGGCTGATCTTTGTCGGCGATGCGGCGATGAGCCCCTATGAGGTCACACATCCGGGCGGCTCGGTCGAGCACTGGAACGCCGAGAGTGGCGCGACCTGGCTGACGCGGCTCACAGATCACTTCCCGCGGCATCTCTGGATCAATCCCCTGCCGGAGACACGTTGGGACTATACGATGTCGGTGGGCCTGATTCGAAATCTGATTGGGAACCGAATGCATGCCCTGACGCTCGGTGGCCTGGAAGCCGCCGCACGCGAACTGGCGCGGTGACCGCGAAACAATAGACAACAATGAGACAAAGCGAGGAAACGACGCGATGACGAGGACTGTGTTCGGCGTGATGCCAACGGGAGACGCAGTGGAGAAAGTGGTCCTGAAGGGAGGCGGCCTGACCGCCTCGATCCTCACCTTCGGTGCTGTGTTGCAGGATCTGCGTCTCGAAGGTCACGACGCTCCTCTGGTGCTCGGCTTCGAAGATCTTGCCGGCTATCTCGATCATTCACCCTATTTCGGCGCGACACCCGGACGCTGTGCGAACCGGATAGGCGATGGCCGATTCACTCTTGATGGCGTCGATCATCAGCTTGAGCTCAACGAGCGCGGTGTCAGTCACCTTCATGGCGGCTCGGACGGCATGGGGCGCCGGAACTGGGTGATCCTCGAACTCGGCCCCGACTTCGTCCAGATGGAGATCACCGATCCGGACGGACGCGCCGGCTACCCGGGCACCACGCGCACCTGCGCCACCTTTGCACTCAAAGCCGGCGGTGTTTTCTCGGCCGTCTATGAAACGGTGACCGACAAGCCGACGATCGCCAATGTCTGTCACCATGCCTACTTCAATCTCGATGGCCGCCCCGACATTCTGGGTCATGACCTGATGATCGCCGCCGATCACTACACCCCTGTCGACGGCAGAATGATCCCGACAGGCGAAATCCGCCCGGTCGAAAACACGGCCTTCGACTTCCGCGAGATGCGGCCGATCCGCCTCGAAGTCGATGGCGCGCAACTCGGCTACGACCACAACTTCTGCTTTTCCAGCAGCCGCGTGTCCAAGCGCAGCGTTGCGCTGGCGCGCAGCGTCAATTCCGGCGTGACCATGGAGATCCTGACGACCGAACCGGGCGTTCAGTTCTATGCCGGCGGCAAGGTCGCTCCAGCCGTTCCTGGCCTCGAAGGCCGCCGCTACGGCGCCTTCGCCGGCTTCTGCATGGAAACGCAGGTCTGGCCGGACGCGATCAACCATCCGAACTTCCCGAACGCAGTTCTGCGCCCCGGTGAAGTGCTGCGCCAGGAAACGGACTACAACTTCTCGAAGGCGTGAGCCGAGGACCGCCGGCTGCGGGGAAACCTGCGGCCGGCAAAACATGCACGAAGCCAGCAGCGCCAGGACCGCGGCGCATGATCCCAAAATGTCTCTTGAGGAGAAAGAATGGAGCGGGTGAAGCGATTCGAACGCTCGACCCCAACCTTGGCAAGGTTGTGCTCTACCCCTGAGCTACACCCGCTCATAACCTCGATCCTGGGGTAGTGTCTGGATCGTGGGCCGTCCGTCTTGCGGCGACGGGCGCTATATGGCCCAACCGATTTTCAAATGCAACAGGGAAATGACGGATCGGCGCGAAAAAAATTCAACCGCGGCGCAAGAGACTGAGAAAGCTCACCTTTTCCGGGGTTTTCGGCTGCAGGAAAGATTGCAGCATGTCGGTCTTGGGCCTATCGCTCAAAGGAAATTCCGGTACAGGATCGGACCAATCGACAGACAATCGAAGCGAGGCCCCATGATGACGCCGAAAACACCAGATGATCTCTTCCGTTTCCTGGATGATTTGGGAATAGCGCACAAGACGAAGAGCCATCCGCCCGTCTTCACGGTGGCGGAATCGGTTTCGCTGCGTGACGAGATCCCAGGCGGCCACACGAAGAACCTCTTCGTGAAGGACAAGAAGGACAACTTCTTCCTGCTGACGGTCGAAGAAAATGCCGCGGTCGATCTGAAAACCGTACACACGATCATCGACGCCGCGAGCAAGGTATCGTTCGGCAAGCCGGAAAAGCTGATGGAATATCTGGGCGTTGCGCCCGGCTCGGTGACCGCCTTCGGCGCGATCAACGACACTGGCCGGAACGTCACCTTTGTTCTGGACGAGGCCCTGATGCAACACGACATCATCAATTGTCACCCGCTCTCCAACGATGCGACGACGTCGATTGGCCGTGAAGACCTGATCCGCTTCATGGCAGCGACCGGCCACACGCCGCTTGTCTTGAAAGTCACGGCCTGACATACGATCTTATCGGCAAGGACGGCGGCCGCGCGAAGGCTGCGAAACAGGCGGGAGATGCACGATGAGCGAATACGGCAACCCTTACGGCGGCTATGGCAACCAGACCATGACAGCCAAGGCCCAGTTCAATGGCGCTCCTGAAGGTTCCGCGCCGGCCGCAGATCTGATCAAGGATACAACGACGGCGAATTTCGCCCGCGACGTGATGGACGAATCCCGCAACCAGCCGGTTCTGGTCGATTTCTGGGCCCCTTGGTGCGGTCCCTGCAAGCAGTTGACCCCGATCATCGAGAAGGCCGTCAACGAGGCTGGCGGGCGCGTCAAGCTGGTCAAGATGAACATTGACGACCATCCGTCCGTTGCCGGACAGCTCGGCATCCAGTCGATTCCGGCTGTGGTCGCATTCGTCGACGGACGTCCGGCGGACGGTTTCATGGGAGCGCTGCCCGAGAGCCAGGTCAAGGCCTTCATCGACAAGGTGGCGGGCCCCGCCGGTGCCGACCAGGCCGCCGAGATCGCGGCAGTCCTGGAAGAAGCCTCCGGCCTGCTCTCGACCGGCGACATTGATGGCGCAGCGCAGCTTTTCGCCGCCATTCTGCAGGCGGACCCGGACAATACCCGGGCGATTGCCGGCCTCGCCGACTGCATGATCGGCGCCAACCAGCATCAGCGGGCGCGCGAACTGCTGACCCAGATGCCCGAGGAACTCGCCAAGGCACCGGAAGTCCAGGCGCTGTTGAAGCGGCTCGACCAGATTGATGAGGCCCGCAAGCTGGGTGACCCTGTGGCACTTGAACACACGCTGTCTCTCGATCCCGACGATCACGAGTCGCGCACGAAACTGGCCAAGATCCGCAATGTCGAAGGACGTCGCGAGGAGGCAGCCGAGCATTTGCTTCTGATCATGAAGCGTGATCGGACTTTCGACGACGATGGCGCGCGCAAGCAGCTGCTGCAATTCTTCGAAGTTTGGGGTCCCACGGACCCGGCAACAGTCATGGCGCGGCGCAAGCTGTCTTCGATCCTTTTTTCGTGAGCCGCCTCCGGCCTTGAGTTTTGGTCGGCGCGACCCAGATAGAAGAAGGAATGAACACCGGATCTTCCGGACAGGATGTGCTTCGATGCAAGTGGGAAATGCCCGATATCTGACGGCCGAGGACCTCCCAGAGACGGTCCCGGTCTTTCCAATCTCCGGCGTGCTGTTGCTCCCCGGCGGACAACTCCCACTGAACATCTTCGAGCCGCGCTATCTGGCAATGTTCGATGCGGCGATGGCTGGCAACCGCCTCATAGGGATGATTCAACCTGCCATGTCAGAAGTGCATGCCAATATCCTGCCTGAACGTCCGCATCTGGCGCCGGTCGGCTGCCTGGGGCGTGTGACATCCTTCACAGAGACAGGCGACGGCCGCTACATCATTTCTCTCGCCGGCGTCTGCCGTTTCAGGCTCATGGACGAGGTGACGACCAGCAAACCGTTCCGGAGTTTCCATATCGCGCCCTTCGTTGCCGATCTCTCCACCGCAGACGACGAAGTGCAAGTGGATCGAGCTGGCCTGCTGGCCGCCTTCAAGGCCTATCTCGAAGCCAACAAGCTGGAAGCGGATTGGGAGAGTGTCGAGCGCGCATCGAACCTCACCTTGGTGAATTCGCTCTCGATGATGTCCCCCTTCGGGCCACCGGAGAAGCAGGCGCTGCTCGAGGCGCCCGACTTGAAGACACGTGCCGAAACCCTGATCGCCATTACCGAAATCGTGCTCGCCCGAACATTCGGCGATGGCGACACCATGTTGCAGTGACCGGATGGCCGACAATCCAACCAGCCTCGTCGACCCCAAGATGCTCGAACTTCTGGTGTGCCCGCTGACGCAGGGCACCCTCAAATGGGATCGGGACAAGAACGAACTCGTCTCGGAAAAAGCGAGACTGGCTTATCCGATCCGCGACGGCATCCCGATCATGCTGGTGTCGGAAGCACGCAAGCTCGAAATGCCGGCCTGAGACAGTCCGGCAAGTTGTCTTATTGAAATCGGCACCAGTTGCTCAGATGCTTTGTCCGCCCAGCAGGCGTGGTCGGTCTCGACCGGACGCTCCCGCCGCTTCGCGGATGAAATAGCTCTTCAACGCCGGAATACGATCGACGACGCCCAGCCCGAAGTCACGCATGACGCGGATCGGCGTCATATCGTTGGAGAACAGTCGGCTGAGCACGTCTGTCGTCACCCCCATGCGGAACGTGTCGAATCGGCGCCAGATCTGATAGCGCTCGAGCACGTTGACGGAGCCGATATCGAGTCCCAGCCGGTCTGCCTCGACAACCGTTTCGGCGAGTGCGGCGACGTCCTTGAAACCGAGGTTGAGCCCCTGCCCGGATATGGGATGAATGCCATGGGCCGCATCACCGGCGAGCGCCAGCCGGGGCGCGATGAACGCACGGGCAAGCGTCAGGCCAAGGGGAAACGCACGGCGATCCTGAGTGGCGCGGATGGCCCCGAGCTTGTGCCCGAAGCGGCGTTCGAGTTCCGCTTCGAAGACAAGGTCGTCGGAAGCAACGAGCCTGTCGGCAACCTCGGTGGGCTCCGTCCAGACGAGCGACGAGCGGTTGCCCTTGAGCGGCAGGATGGCGAAGGGGCCAGCCGGGAGAAAGTGCTCCTCGGCAACGCCCTGATGCGGGCGCTCATGTTCGACGGTCGTGACGATGCCGGACTGGCCATATTGCCATGTCACCGTCTTGATGCCGGCGAGATCGCGCAGCTTGGAGCGCACCCCGTCACAGGCAACAACGAGCCGCGATGACATGACGCTGCCATCGGAAAGCGTCAGCTCGGCGCTCGGGCCCGTATCGCGGAAACCGGTGGCGCGCAGCCCGTGACGGATGGTGATCCCATGCTCCGCGCAAGCGTCCCTCAAGGCCGCAACCATGCTGACATTCGGGATCATGTGGGCAAAGGGACGGCCATCCTCTATAGCACCGTCGAAGGTCAGGAAGACCGGACGCACAGGATCAGACGTCTTGGAATCCGTGACGATCATCCGGTTGATCGGCTGGGCATCCGGCTCGATCCGATCCCAGAGGCCGAAAACATCCAGCATCTTGGTGGCGGAAGCGATGATCGCGGACGCCCGCAGATCCTTTTTCCAGGCCTCCTCGGGTGCAGCCTCCACGACTTCGATCGCAAGGTGGGGCGCGGCCTGCTTCATGGCAACGGCTGCGGAGAGACCGACATAGCCACCGCCGACGACGAGCACATCCAGCATGGCGATTTCCTTTGTTCTTGTAGACCTGACGACACCTATATAGATCAGCCTTGAACGGGTGCCTATAAGCGGAGCAATGCATTATGTCGCAGCCAGTTGGACAGACCAAACCCATGCAGGACCTGATCGAGCGTCTCGATCTTGAAAAGCTGGAGGAAAACCTGTTTCGCGGAAGCAGCCCGCAAAACGGCTGGCAACGGGTCTTTGGCGGCCTGGTGATTGCGCAGGCGCTGATCGCGGCGCAACGCTGCGTCGACCCGGACCGCATCGTCCATTCGCTGCACGCCTACTTCATGCGCCCTGGCGATCCGTCAATTCCGATCGTCTATCAGGTCGAGCGCATTCGGGACGGGTCCTCCTTCACCACTCGCCGGGTGGTCGCGATCCAGCATGGAAAGGCAATTTTTTCGATGTCGGCGTCCTTCCAGGTCGAAGAACCCGGCTTTGACCATCAGGTGACGATCCCCGATGTTCCCGCACCAGAGACCCTGATGGGTGAAGCCGAATTCCGCGCCGCCTTCCTCGCCCAGGCTCCCGATACGGTAAAGAAATACTGGGGTCGGGAACGCCCGATCGAGATCCGCCCGACGTCCCTCACGCATTATATGTCACGGGAGAAGCTCGAGCCCGAAGCCCATATATGGGTGCGCGCTTCGGGATTGGTGCCGAATGACCGGCACCTCCAGACCGCGATCCTCGCCTATCTCTCGGATATGACCTTGCTCGACACCTCGCTTTATGCGCACGGCACCTCGATCTTCGATCCGGAGCTGCAGGTTGCGAGCCTCGACCATGCCATGTGGTTTCACAGACCCTGCAGGCTGGACGACTGGCTGCTTTACACCCAGGACAGCCCTAGCGCCGCCGGTGCGCGCGGGATGACCCGTGGGAGCATATTCACCCGAGACGGGAGGCTTGTTGCGTCGGTCGCTCAGGAGGGCCTGATCCGCAAACGGGCAAATGACTAAAAAGCTATCATTTTTACTTTTCTGCTCATTTTTTATGCGCACATTGCGCATTCATTTGCCCGTTAATTAGCTCCACTTCTCAGACCCTTTACATTTCAATAACTTATAGAGAATTTTGAATCTGGCACGCCTTTTGAATGTTACTCGTCAGTCGCTGCGCGAAAGTTCCTGCCGGCGGCAAGGAGAGTCGGCTCCGAGCCGAGGACAAGCAAAGGATGGGAAACCAGATGAAGATTGTGATGGCTATCATCAAGCCGTTCAAGCTGGACGAGGTACGCGAAGCCTTGACGGCTGTGGGGATCCAGGGCCTGACCGTGACCGAGGTCAAGGGCTATGGTCGCCAGAAGGGGCACACTGAAATCTATCGCGGCACCGAATACGCCGTCAGCTTTCTGCCGAAACTGAAGATCGAGATCGCCGTCTCGTCCGAACTCGCCGACAAGGCCGTCGAAGCGATCGCTTCTGCTGCCAAGACCGGCCAGATCGGCGATGGCAAGATCTTTGTCTACTCGATCGACCAGGCTGTGCGGATCCGCACTGGCGAAACCAATACCGAAGCTCTGTAAGAACGGCTGTTAGGGGAGTTGTTACTGATGTCATTTGCCAAGTTGAATTCCAATCTCGTGCGCCTTGGCGCCGCGTCGGCAGCCCTGCTGGCGCCGGTTGTCGCCTACGCACAGGAAACCGCGCCGGCGGCTGCGGAAGCAGTTGCCGCCGCACCGGTTCCGGACAAGGGCGATACCGCCTTCATGTTCCTCTGCACGATCCTCGTGCTCTTCATGCTCATTCCGGGTCTGGCCCTGTTCTATGGCGGCCTGGTTCGCGCCAAGAACATGCTTTCCGTTCTCATGCAGTGCACGGTCATCGGCTCGACCATCATGCTCGCATGGGTCATCTACGGCTATTCCTTCGCCTTCGGCGGCTCGGAAAGCGCTTTCTTCGGCGGCTTCGCGAAGCTGTTCCTTTCCGGCGTCACGCCGGACAGCACTGCGGCAACCTTCTCTGACGCGGTCATTCCGGAATACATCTTCATCATGTTCCAGATGACGTTTGCCGCCATCACCCCGGCACTCATCGTCGGCGCCTTTGCAGAACGCATCAAGTTTTCCGCATCGGTTCTCTTCTGCCTGCTCTGGGTCACCTTGGTCTACTTCCCCATCGCCCACATGGTCTGGGATGCCAACGGCCTGCTCTTCGGCTGGGGCGCACTCGACTTCGCCGGTGGCACCGTCGTCCACATCAATGCCGGCGTCGCGGGTCTGATCGGCGCCATCATGCTCGGCAAGCGCACGGGCTATGGCAAGGATATGATGGCTCCGCACTCCATGACCCTCACCCTGGTCGGCGCGGCCATGCTCTGGGTCGGCTGGTTCGGCTTCAATGCCGGTTCCAACCTGGAAGCCAGCGGCGGCGCGATGCTCGCGACCGTGAACACCTTCGTCGCAACCGCAGCAGCCGTCGTCTCCTGGTGCCTGGTTGAAACCTTCACCCGCGGCAAGGCTTCCATGCTCGGCGCAGCATCGGGCATGATCTCCGGACTCGTGGCGATCACTCCGGCTGCCGGCATTGCTGGCCCGATGGGCGCAATCGTCATGGGCCTGATGGTATCGCCGCTGTGCTACTTCTTCGTCGCCGTCGTGAAGAACAAGTTCGGATACGACGATACCGCTGACGTCTTCGGTGTCCACGGCATCGGCGGCCTCTTCGGCGCCGTCGCCACCGGCGTCTTCGCATCGGCGTCGCTCGGCGGCATCGGCTACGCTGACGGCGTGACCATGGGTGGCCAGGTCATGACCCAGATCTACGCAGTTGTTGTCACCCTCCTGTGGTGCGGTATCGGCTCCTTCATCCTCTACAAGATCGTCGACATGGTGGTTGGCCTGCGCGTCACGGTCGAAGCCGAACGCGAAGGTCTCGACCTCGCCTCGCACGGCGAAGCCGCCTACCACAGCTGAGGTCATTCGGGATCTCCAACGAAAAAATGCGGCAGCGCCCGGGTCTCATCGCCCGGGCGTTTTTTGTCGAACGACTTGGGGGAGACCACCCCCGCCATGGTTAATGCGCCATTAACCCTCCATCCTGTAGGGTGCCAGGTGGCGATCCCGGTCCACACCGGGAGTCCGAAAGCATCCCAGCAACAGGACGGACAGATATTCCATGAGCAGAGGCCATTCCGCAGCACTTCCGGAGCATTCCACCCGCTCCGCGTTGTCAGCGTTCCTGTTCCGACAGCTTTTCGTTCTGAGCGGCTTTGCAATCTTTCTGTTGCTGATCCTTGCCGTCGCGGCATTGGCGACCTGGAACGTTTCTGACCCCAGTCTCTCCTATGCGACGGACAATCCGCCGACCAATATTCTCGGGCTGCCGGGCGCGGTCTTTGCCGACCTGATGATGCAGTTCTTCGGTCTTGGCAGTCTTCTTGCCTTGCTCCCGGTCCTTGCCTGGTCCTTCGCGCTGATTGGCGGACGCCGGTTGAGCCGCATTCCCGCGCGTCTCGGTGCCTGGGTCGTAGGCGCCCTGGTTGCGGCAGCCGCAGTCGGCTGCTTTCCACCGCCCACCACCTGGCCCCTCCCGAGCGGCACGGGCGGTGTACTTGGTGACCTGATCCTGCGCTTTCCGGCACTCTTCATCGGCGCATATCCGACGTCGACCTTCGCCATGGTACTCGGCTGCATTCTGGCAGTGCCGGCCGCGTGGATCATGCTGTTTGCAGCTGGCATCCTCGGCAAACCGGCCGAAACCCTGGACGACGAGGAGCCGGTCGCTCCGATCGCACGCAGCAAGCCGAAAACGCCCGCCATCGCCGAAGATGACGAGGAGGACGAACGAGAGGGCCCAATCGCCTTGATGATGGGGGCCGTCGCCCACAACTGGTATACGACGCGGGCCCGTGTGCGCCGGCTGTTCGGACTGAAGGCGAGCGAACGTCGGGACCGCAATTTCGAACAGCCCTATGATTTCAACGATGATGAATTCGGCACCCTGAACGAGCCGGCTCGGGCAAAGGCACCGCCACTCAGTGCCCGCGTTGAACCATCCCTGGATGGGGCAGGCATCCGCTCGCCGGGCCGATCGATTGTCTCGCCCCCGCCGATGTCGGCGGGAAGCTTCGACGACGAGGATGACGATTACGATCTCGACGATATTCCGCGCCCGGCTGGCATTCTGCCGGACGATGGCATGCGTTCGGCAGCGGTACGCGCGACCGGATCGCCGCGCGTTGTAGCCCCGGCCGCCCGGCCAAAGCCCGGGGCCCGGGTCGATCGCGATGCCCAGGGGTCGCTGCTGCGTCCTGAAGGCTTCCAGCTACCCTCGGTCCATCTTCTCGCCGAGCCGCGAGCCGTGGCACGCGACGCGACGCTGTCTGCCGATGCTCTTGAACACAATGCCCGCCTGCTTGAAGGCGTCCTCGACGACTTCGGGGTGAAGGGCGAAATCATCCATGTCCGCCCGGGTCCCGTCGTCACGCTCTATGAATTGGAACCGGCACCGGGCATCAAATCCTCCCGCGTCATCGGCCTCGCAGATGACATAGCCAGGTCGATGAGCGCGATCGCGGCGCGCGTCGCTGTCGTTCCCGGCCGAAATGCGATCGGCATCGAACTGCCGAACCAGACCCGCGAGACAGTCTATCTGCGCGAGCTCATCGGCTCCCGCGATTTCGACGGCAACAAGGCGAAGCTCGCCATGGCGCTCGGCAAGACGATTGGCGGCGAACCGGTCATTGCCGACCTCGCCAAGATGCCACACCTGCTTGTCGCGGGCACCACCGGCTCGGGTAAGTCGGTGGCGATCAACACAATGATCCTGTCACTTCTCTACAAGATGACACCGGAGCAGTGCCGGCTGATCATGATCGATCCGAAGATGCTCGAACTCTCCGTTTACGATGGTATCCCGCATCTGCTTTCTCCGGTCGTAACAGATCCGAAGAAGGCCGTGGTGGCGCTCAAATGGACCGTCCGGGAGATGGAAGAGCGCTACAAGAAGATGTCGAAGATTGGCGTACGCAACATCGACGGCTTCAACGCGCGTGTCGCACAGGCGCTCGAAAAGGGTGAGGTTCTGACCCGCACCGTCCAGACTGGATTCGACCGCCAGACCGGCGAGGCGATCTATGAAACGGAAGAATTCGACTTGCAGCCCCTGCCCTATATCGTCGTGATCATTGACGAAATGGCTGACCTGATGATGGTCGCCGGCAAGGATATCGAAGGCGCGGTACAGCGTCTGGCCCAGATGGCGCGTGCGGCCGGCATCCATGTCATCATGGCAACCCAGCGCCCGTCGGTCGACGTCATCACCGGCACGATCAAGGCCAACTTCCCGACCCGCATCTCCTTCCAGGTGACGTCGAAGATCGACAGCCGCACGATCCTGGGCGAACAGGGTGCAGAACAACTTCTCGGCATGGGCGACATGCTCTACATGGCTGGCGGCGGTCGCATACAGCGCGTCCATGGACCCTTCGTATCCGATCATGAGGTCGAGGAGATCGTTGCCTATCTGAAGACGCAGGGATCGCCGCAATATCTGGAAGCCATCACCGTCGATGACGATGAAGACGGGGAAGATGGCGGTGGACCCGCCGGCACCGGCAATCTGGGCGAGTCCGATGATCCCTATGACCAGGCTGTTTCCATCGTCCTGCGTGACGGCAAGGCTTCGACTTCCTACGTCCAGCGTCGTCTCGGCATCGGCTATAACAGGGCCGCTTCGCTGATCGAACGCATGGAAAAGGAAGGCATCATCGGCCCTGCAAACCACGCCGGAAAACGTGAAATCCTGGTGCCGACCGAAGAGTAGGCGATTGTCCCGGTTCCACGAGGGAACAACAGCGCCTCGAGACGAGTTGCCGCAGCGGCACTGGCCTTCACGGTCATGAAGCCGCCGCCTTTTTCGGCGAGACCGTGAGCATATGAAGGAGTACCGCATGACTGACAAAACCGAACGCGATGCCCGGATGCCGGTGATGGCAAGCCGCCGCCAGTTCGTCCTTGGGACCGCGGCCCTGATGGCTTGCGCGGCCATGCCTTTTCCAAGCTTCGCCGCCACCAGCGCAGCCCAGCAGATCGCCGACCACTTCTCCAGCGTCAGGACAATGATGGGCGAATTCGTCCAGTTTGGCCCACGCGGCGAACAGACCGGAGGCAAGTTCTTCATCGAGCGTCCCGGCAAGCTGCGCTTCAACTATGAGAAGCCGTCTCCGATGCGCGTGATCTCGGATGGCAAGAACGTTGTCATCGGAAACACGAAGCTCAAGACCTGGGATCTCTACCCGCTCAACAAGACGCCGCTCAGCCTCTTGCTCTCCGAGCGCATCGATCTCGGCAATCAGATGGTTCGCGATGTGAAGCAGGAAGCCGACCTCACCACGATCGTGCTCGGCGACCGCACCATTTTCGGTGATTCGACCATCACGCTGATGTTTGACCCGAAGAGCTTCGAGCTTCGCCAGTGGACGATCACCGATGTCCAGAAGAAGGACACCTCGGTGATGATCTTCAACGTCCAGAATGGCGTCCAGTTCGATCCGAGTGTCTTCGAGATCCCTTACGCCGAAGTGCATGGCCAGAAGCGTGGCGGCTGAAAAAGTCCGTTCGAATTGTGGAGAAGGCGGCGGACCGGAGAGGTCTTGCCGCCTTTTTCTGTTCATGCGTCGCGAAATCGCCTAAACACGCGGGAGTATTCGCAAGGCAGCCGCAATGACCCTCTCGATCACCACCTGGAACATCAATTCGGTACGCCTGCGCCTGCCGATCGTTCAGGATTTTCTCCGGCAGGAGAACCCGGACATCCTGTGTCTGCAGGAGATCAAGTGTCAGAATGACCAATTCCCGGCCGCCGAGATCGCGGCCCTCGGCTATTCCAACATCGTCATTCACGGCCAGAAGGGTTACCACGGGGTGGCGATCTGCTCGAAAGTGCCGCTGACGGAAGACCACCGCCGGGACTATTGCGGCGTCGGAGACAGCCGCCACATCTCGGCGATCTTCGAATGGGCCGGACGACGGATCCGCCTGCATAATTTCTACGTTCCCGCCGGCGGTGACGAGCCAAACCGCGACGTGAACCCGAAATTCGGACACAAGCTGGATTTCATCGAGGAAATGAAGACCCTTTCGGCAGAGGCAGAACCAGATACCGGCTCGATCCTCGTCGGCGATCTCAACATCGCGCCGCTGGAGCATGACGTCTGGTCGCACAAGCAGATGCTCAAGATCATCAGCCATACGCCAGTCGAGACCGAAGGGTTGCTGGACGTCATGCAGCAGGGCAGGTGGGTGGATCTCATGCGCCAGCACGTGCCTGAGACGGAAAAGCTCTACACATGGTGGAGCTACCGCGCGAAGGACTGGGCGGCTGCCGACCGGGGCCGGCGCCTCGATCACATCTGGTCCTCGAACGATCTGGCTCCGCTCTTGCAGGACATTGCCGTGCTGAAGGAAGCCAGAGGCTGGACACAACCTTCCGACCATGTGCCGGTGACTGCCCGCTTCGAAGCCCCATAGCCTGCAATGGAAAAAGTCTGCCTAGCTGAAGCGGGGAGCCAGCGCGCCTGCGCCCTCGATCAGGGAAGCCAGTGACTGCTTGATGCGGCCTTCGACCTGACGCGCCATTTGCGGGTATTCCTCGAGCAACCGATGAAACAACGCGCGCGTGATGCGGATGACATCGACATCTGCCGCTGCGACGGCCGTATATTTTCGCTCGACCATTGTCACGAGCGCGAGCTCCGACAGCATGACGCCGGGTCCGACGCGCGTCTCCAGATGCGGCTTGCCATCCCGCCCGATCACATAGAGCTCGATCTCGCCGCGCGCGATCACATAGGCACATTCGGCTGGCGCCTTTTCGCGGAAGAGCGCTTGCCCAGCAGCAACCTGCCGATGCTCCGCACCGAATGCAATGAGCCTGAGCTGGTCATTGTCGAGGCCTGAGAACAACGGCAAGGCAGCCAGTAGCTCGATATCATCGCTCAGTGCCATTGCGTGTTTCCCCTGCTGCGCATGGGCTGTTGATGAGCCCACAGACTGAAAGCCATAACGCAAAACGGGGTGAGTGACGACCCGCTGGTCATCCTCATCCCCGGTCTCGTAAGGGGGCTGGAACGGTCAGGGAACGATCTTGTATCCGCCGTTTTCCGTCACCAGAATTTCTGCATTCGACGGATCGCGTTCGATCTTCTGGCGCAGGCGATAGACATGCGTTTCCAGCGTATGGGTGGTGACACCGGAATTGTAGCCCCATACTTCTTCGAGCAGGACGTCACGCGTTACGACCTTCTGACCGGCACGGTAGAGATAGCGGATGATCGCCGATTCCTTTTCGGTGAGCCGAATCTTCTTGCCGTCCTCGGTGGTCAGCAGCTTCTGACTCGGCTTGAAGAGATAGGGACCGACGCCGAACGTTGCGTCTTCGCTCTGCTCGAACTGACGCAACTGCGCACGAATACGGGCGAGCAGGACGGCAAAGCGGAACGGCTTCGTCACATAGTCGTTTGCGCCGGCTTCGAGACCAAGAATCGTATCGGAATCCGTGTCATGCCCGGTCAGCATGATGACTGGAGACTTGAACCCACCTTTGCGCAGGAGCTTGACGGCCTCACGACCATCCATGTCCGGCAGGCCAACGTCCATGATCATGAGATCGACCTGAGCCGACTTTGCAGTCTGCATGGCACGGGTAGCGTTGCTTTCCTGAAGGATCGAAAACTCCTCGTAGAGCGAGAGCTGCTCGACCAGGATCTGCCTCAGATCATCGTCATCATCCACCAGCAGAATGGTCCGCGTCGTCATCCGTCATCCTTCCAGAATGGTCAATCGGTGGGGCCTTGCTGCCCTCTTGCACCGCATGTAAGCCTTACTCGCAGCTCTTTAAGGGCCAAGAATACAACAATATTCACGAACAAGGCAAAAAGTCGTGACCAAGAGGCCAAAAGCGCGCCCAAAGTCCTCCAGTACTCTCGCTCGACTGATCGTTCGGCCAGCCCCGCGCGACCAGAGGCGAGCTATCCTGCAAGCGGGACCACTGACACTTGCCGCCGCCTTGGGACGTGGTGGACGCACGAGCCGCAAAAGGGAGGGCGACGGAGCAACGCCGATTTCCGTGATGCCGATACTCTCTGCCTATCGACGGGGTGACAGCGGTCTATGGCCTGCCACGCGGCTTCCCATGCGCCGGACCCAGCCGAACATGCTCTGGTGCGACGCCGTCAGCGACGCGAACTACAATCGCCCCGTTCGGTCTCCCTTCACGCCAAGCCATGAAAAGCTTCAGCGCGAAGACGAGCTCTATGACATCTGCATCGTCCTCGACTGGAACCTGCGCCAGCGGAAGCGTGGATGTGGTTCGGCAATCTTCTTTCACATCGCAAGACCGGGTTATAGCCCGACAGAAGGCTGCGTGGCGATCAGCCCCCGCGACATGCGCCGTCTCTTGCCACATCTCGGACGGAAGACCGTGCTTCAGGTTCTCTGACGACGCTTTCAGGGATTTTGAAAATGGTTCCTCTTTCATCATTCTGCAGCCGGCCTACATACCAAAAAGCGATCAGCGCTCCATGCGCTCCTTCGTCCCCATTCTTGATTTCGCGCACCGCGCCCCGACCTTTCCCGATCCGGAGTATATCGAAAAATGACTGATCAAACTCACATCGCTTTGAACGACGGCGCCCGCATTCCCCAGGTGGGCCTCGGCGTTTGGCAGACACCGAACGACGAGGCGGCACCGGCCGTCAAGGCTGCCCTCGACGCAGGTTACCGCCATATTGACACAGCCGCCGTATACGAGAACGAGGAAGGTGTCGGCGAAGGAATCCGCCAATCCGGCACGGCGCGCTCGGACATTTTCCTGACGACGAAGCTCTGGAACACCGAGCAGGGCTATGACCAGACCCTGAGGGCCTTTGATGCGAGCCTGAAGCGGCTGGGAACCGACTACGTCGATCTCTACCTGATCCATTGGCCGTCGGCGCATCGCGAGCTCTTCGTCGACACCTGGAAGGCCTTCGTCAAGCTGCAGGAGGAAGGTCGCGCGAAGTCCATTGGCGTGTCGAACTTCTGTCCCGAGCATATCGAAAGGATCGTTGCCGAAACGGGCGTTGTCCCGGTCATCAACCAGATCGAGCTGCACCCGGACTTCCAGCAACGCGAAACGCGGGCCTTTCACGAGAAACACAAGATCGTGACGCAGTCGTGGAGCCCCTTGGGACAAGGCAAGCTGCTTGGGCATCCCGTGATTGCAGAAATGGCGAGCAGGCTCGGCCGGACGCCGGCCCAGGTGATCATCCGCTGGCACATCGACAATGGCCTCGTGGTCATCCCGAAATCAGTCACGCCGTCGCGCATCGTCGAAAATTTCAACGTTTTCGATTTCAAGATTTCGGCAGAAGACATGAAAATTCTGAACGCACTGGACGATGCAGGTGCACGCATTGGTCCGGACCCGATGACTGCCAGCTTCTGATTCACGTGTGACATGACTGCATGGACCGCATCCGACCTCGGATGCGGTCCAAACAAACGCCTAACCAGCCTCTGCTGCTATGAAAATTGCGGATGCGCCTTGACGCGTGGCCGGCGGTCCTTGCCAGCACGGAACAAGATGTGACAGTCTGCCCTGCCACAATTCGGGAGATTTCCATGCTGTTCCGCCGCGCTGTCCTTGCCGGTCTGTCCGCCCTCGCCCTACTGCCTATTTCCACCCACGCCAGCGATCTGCCGGATCTCGCCGGCAAGGCTGTTGTGGTCGTGACTGAGAATGCCTATCCGCCACTGCAGTTCGTCGATCCGAAGACGGGCCAGCAGATCGGTTGGGAATATGACGCGATGAACGAGATCGCCAAGCGTTTGAATTTCAAGGTCGAATACCAAAACACCTCCTGGGACGCGATGATCCAGGCCGTCTCTGACGACCAGTACCAGATCGGCATGACCGGGATCACCATCAAGGACGACCGCAAGGAGAAGGTAGACTTCTCAGATCCCTATATGCGCTCGGAGCAATTCATGCTGGTGCGCGGCGACGAGAGCCGTTTCACCGATGGCAAGAGCTTCGGCGAGTTCCAGGAAGGGCTGGTCGGCGCCCAGCCGGGTACGACGCCGTTTTATACGGCCGTCTACGAGATCCTCGACGGCAACGAACAGAACCCACGCATCAAGTTGTTCGAAACCTTCGGCGCCACGGTGCAAGCCCTCAAGACCGGCGACGTTGACGTCGTGCTGACGGACGGCACCGCCGGGAAGGGCTATGTCGACGCCTCGGATGGCGGCCTGAAGCTGATCGGCGGCCCGCTGGGCTCGGAAGACTTCGGCTTCATCTTCCCGAAGGGCTCCGACCTGGTGGCGCCGGTCAATGCCGCGATCGGGGCGATGAAGGCCGACGGCACGCTGGACGCACTCAACAAGAAGTGGTTCCTCGACTACAAAATGGGCGAATGACCCAGATCCGTCCCTGCGACCTGAAGGCGGGAGACTGATGGCATTTCAGACCCTTCCCCAGGGTGATGAGAAGGGCGACCGGCCCTGGTGGCTGGTCGCCTTCCTGATTCTGGCGCTTTCCCTGGCTGCTGTCATTTTTGTCAGCGACATCTATTCACAGGTGTTCAACACGGTGTCCAAGGGCCTCTGGGTGACAATCTTTGTCACACTGGTCGGTTTCGCCCTGGCAACGGCGCTGGGCCTGCTGATTGCGCTTCTCGGCATGTCCGATAGCGTTATCCTGCGCCAGATCGCCCGCTTCTATGTGGAAGTGGTCCGCGGCATCCCGATCCTGGTTCTCCTGTTCTACATCGCCTTCGTGGGCGCCCCGGCCTTCGTCGCGCTATATAATATTCTCACAACCCCGCTCATATCGGCTGGCCTCACCGACCCCATGGTCGTGCGCGATGTATCGCTGATGTGGCGCGCCATCATAGCACTGACGATCGGCTATTCCGCTTTCATTGCGGAAATCTTCCGTGCCGGCATACAGTCGATCGACAAGGGGCAGATCGAGGCGGCCAAGGCGCTGGGCCTCAGCAGGAGCCAACGCTTCCGGCTCGTGGTCTTCCCGCAGGCGATCCGCGTAATCTTTCCGCCACTCTCGAACGATTTCGTCGCCATGGTGAAGGACTCCTCGCTGGTCTCCGTGCTCGGCGTCGCCGACATCACCCAGATGGGCAAGGTCTATGCCTCGGGGTCTTTCCGCTTTTTCGAGACCTACTCGATCGTGGCCTATGTCTATCTGGTTCTGACCATAGGATTGTCGATTCTCTTGCGAGGCTTCGAGAAACGGATGCGCACGCGCACCCGTAGCTGACACGAGTTCAATACTGTTCCGGCACATACATCTCCAGCGGCACAGGCTGGCGGATATAGTCATCGTTTCGCACACGCGCCGGCAGCTGGACCGCCTCTTTCGGCACATGTTCATAGGGCACCTGTGACAGGAGATGGGCGATCATGTTGAGCCGCGCCTTCTTCTTGTCGACCGCCTGGACCACCCACCAGGGTGCCTCGGGAATATGCGTGCGTTCCAGCATTTCTTCCTTGGCACGGGTGTAGTCTTCCCAGTGGACCCGGCTCTCCAGATCCATCGGCGAGAGCTTCCACTGCTTCAGAGGATCGTTGATGCGCATGCGGAAACGAAACTCCTGTTCCTCGTCCGTGATCGAGAACCAGTATTTGACCAGGACGATGCCGGAACGCACCAGCATGCGCTCGAATTCCGGTACTGAGCGGAAGAATTCCTCCAGCTCGTCGGGTCCGCAAAAACCCATGACCCGCTCGACACCGGCCCGATTGTACCAGGAACGATCGAACAGGACCATTTCGCCCGCTGTGGGCAGGTGCTGGACATAGCGCTGGAAGTACCATTGGCTGCGCTCCCGCTCGGTGGGCGCCGGGAGAGCCACGACCCGGCAGACACGCGGGTTGAGTCTCTGCGTAACGCGCTTGATCGCACCGCCCTTGCCTGCGGAGTCTCGTCCTTCGAACAGCACGACCATTTTCAGCTTCTTGTATTGAACCCAGTCCTGCAGACGGACCAGCTCATGCTGGAGACGAAACAGTTCGCGGAAATAGATCTTCCGGTCGATCATGGGTTCCGACATGCCGTCGGCGACGAGCTGGTCGAGCCGATCCTCGTCCAGCTGCTGCTCCAGCTCCTCGTCGAAACTGTCGAGAAGCTCGGTCTTGATGCGGTGGATCTCTTCGTTCATGGCGCCGGCTCCGAGGGGTGCGATACGGACGAAGATCAATCATGCTTGCGCGAAAGCTTCATGACAGCCGCGTGTCACAAGGCTCTCGAACCAATTGCCGACAATTGGGAAAACTGGTATGACGCCGCCCATGGGATCGAAATTCGGATGCCTCGCGAACCAGTTCATCGTGCTGCAGGACCACAAGCGTCTGCCGGCACGGTTCTTCGCGCGCGTTCAAGGGGCACTCGCGAGCCTTCGCGGCTGAGCGCCTCGCGCCGCCGGAGCGGCGCCGATGCATCCTGAACACTCCAAAATCCTTTCCTCAGTCTGGACGGAACATAGCCATGAGCGCACCTCGCACCCTTTACGACAAGATCTGGGACGACCACGTTGTCGATCGCCAGGAAGATGGTACCTGTCTTCTCTATATCGACCGTCACCTCGTTCACGAAGTGACGTCGCCGCAGGCCTTCGAAGGCTTGCGCATGGCAGGCCGCAAGGTCCGCGCCCCACAGAAGACCTTGGCCGTGGTCGACCACAATGTGCCGACCTCGCCGGACAGGCACCTCGGCATCAAGAACGAGGAAAGCCGCATTCAGGTCGAGGCGCTCGCCACCAATGCAGCCGAGTTTGGTGTTGAATATTACTCGGCCTCCGACAAGCGCCAGGGCATTGTCCACATCGTCGGTCCGGAACAGGGCTTCACTCTGCCGGGCATGACCATCGTCTGCGGTGACAGCCACACCTCGACGCATGGTGCATTCGGGGCATTGGCGCACGGCATCGGCACGTCCGAGGTCGAGCATGTGCTCGCGACCCAGACGCTGATCCAGAAGAAGGCAAAGAACATGCTGGTGCGCGTCGACGGGAAGTTGCCCGAAGGCGTGACCGCAAAGGACATCATCCTCGCGATCATCGGCGAGATCGGCACTGCTGGCGGCACTGGCCACGTTATCGAATTCGCCGGCGAAGCCATTGAGGCCCTGTCGATGGAAGGCCGCATGACCGTCTGCAACATGACGATCGAAGGCGGCGCCCGCGCCGGCCTGATCGCCCCGGACGAGAAGACCTTCGAATACATCAAGGACAAGCCCCGCGCGCCGAAGGGTGAAGCCCTCGAGCAAGCCCTCGCCTATTGGAAGACGCTGAAGTCCGACGAAGGCGCGCATTTCGACCGCGTTGTCGTGCTCGATGCCGCCAAGTTGCCGCCGATCGTCTCCTGGGGTTCCTCGCCGGAGGACGTGATCTCGGTCCAGGGCGTGGTCCCGAACCCGGATGAAATCCAGGATGAGAACAAGCGCACCTCCAAGTGGCGCGCCCTGGACTACATGGGCCTGAAGCCGGGCACCAAGATCACCGATATCGCGGTAGATCGCGTCTTCATTGGCTCCTGCACCAATGGCCGTATCGAAGACCTGCGCGAAGTGGCCAAGGTCGTCGAAGGCAGGACCGTCGCCTCGACCGTATCGGCCATGATCGTACCGGGCTCCGGTCTCGTCAAGGAACAGGCGGAAGCCGAAGGTCTCGACAAGATCTTCAAGGAAGCTGGCTTCGACTGGCGCGAGCCGGGTTGCTCCATGTGCCTCGCCATGAACGACGACCGCCTGAAGCCGGGCGAGCGCTGCGCTTCGACCTCGAACCGCAATTTCGAGGGCCGCCAGGGCTTCAAGGGCCGCACGCATCTCGTCTCGCCGGCCATGGCCGCCGCCGCCGCAATCGCTGGCCATTTCGTCGATATCCGCGACTGGCGGTAAGAGCCGTTCCAAGGCTTGATGTGAGACCCGCCGCCCGCTTCAAAGCGGGCGGTTTCTTTTTGTCTGGCCGTTGCAATGGCGTTCGAAGGCGTTATCGTCGCGGCGTCATAAAACTGTCACATGTCGCCCGCGGGTTTCCCATGAACATCTCCGAATTCGAGTTTCCCGCCCGCAGGCCGCGGCCGTGAGCACTGTTGCCGTCGTCCTGGCGCTCATCGCGGCAATTCTTCATGCAAGCTGGAACGCTTTTCTTCGAACCGGCGCGGATCGCCTGTGGTCGATTACGGTGATGAGCCTCGCGGGAAGCATCATCTGCCTGCCCATCCTCTTCATCCTGCCCATGCCGGGATCGGCCGCTTGGCCCTATATCCTGCTCTCGGCGTGTCTGCAGGTAGGCTATAGCCTGTTCCTGGTGGCAGCTTATCGCCAAGGTGAGCTCGGGCAGGTCTATCCGATCGTCAGGGGCACTGTTCCGCTTCTGGTAACCCTCGGCGGCTTCCTCTTCTTCAGCGAGGTGCTGGGCCCCTGGCAGACGCTGGGCGTCGTTCTGATCGCCACCGGCATCATGAGCCTGTCGCTCGGCAGGACCCGTGCCGCCACCTCCTCCATTCTCTTCGCGCTGACAACGGGCTTGATCATCGCCTGTTATTCGACGGTCGACTCGCGTGGGGTCAAACTCGTCGAACAACCCGTTGCCTACGCGATATGGGTGCTTTTCCTCTTTGGCATCATGATCACGATTGCCTTCACTGTGACACGGAAGGGCTTGGTGATCGACTTGAGGTCTCCGCTCACCTGGAAGGCTGCCGCCGGCGGAGTGGTCGCCATGCTGGCCTATGGGCTGGTGGTAGTGGCCTACGCCTATGCTCCTGCAGGGCTTGTCACCGCGGTGCGCGAGACGAGCGTCGTCTTCGCCGTGCTGATCGGAGCATTCCTCCTGGGCGAGCCGCTGACGGTTCGAAGGCTGCTCGCCTGCCTGATCGTGGCCGGCGGCGCAATCAGCGTCAGCCTCTGATCGCCGGACCAACCGGCTGGATCGAGGCTCCACCAACGAAAAAAGGCTCCGAAACCGGAGCCTTTCATCGATGTCTTTAGCGACTGCTTATTCGGCAGAAGCTTCTGCAGCGGCAGCGGCTTCAGCGGCGGCAGCCTTTTCAGCGGCTTCAGCTGCAGCCTTTTCGGCGGCCAGTGCCTGTGCTGCTGCGACCTTCTCGGCTTCCAGACGTGCCTTTTCCTCGGCAACGGCGGCGCGCTCGGCGTCGTTCAGCTTGCGAGCGCGGGTGCCGGTGTTCTCGACGATACGAGCCGACTTGCCGCGACGATCGCGCAGGTAGTAGAGCTTGGCGCGACGGACCTTACCGCGGCGAACGATTTCGACGCCTTCGACGAGCGGCGAGTAGATCGGGAATACGCGCTCGACGCCTTCGCCGTAGGAGATCTTGCGGACGGTGAAGCTCTCGTTGATGCCGGCGCCCGAACGAGCGATGCAAACGCCTTCATAGGCCTGCACGCGGGTACGGTTGCCTTCCTTGACGGTCACGTTCACGCGGACCGTGTCGCCGGGCGAAAATTCCGGGAGCTTGCGCTTGGCTTCGATCTTGGCGGCCTGTTCGGCTTCCAGCTGCTGAATGATGTTCATGTCTAACCTCGGTTTCTTCTGAAACAGCCAGAGCGCTCAACAAGGATCCCTAGGTCCATGCCGCAGGATATTGACCCTGATGGGTCGGAGCGATTGCGCAGTTCTTTGTTTTGGCAGACGGGCGTAACGCCCATTTCCGAGGGGGCCATTACACCAAGATGGCTGGCTTGTCACCCCATGAGTGACAAAATTTGCGCCTGATGAGGCCCCTGGACGCCTTGCTGCGTCGGATATCTGCACTTAAGACTTCGCCTCGATCTATCAGGAGGAGCATCGGATGACCGTCGCCATGATTGTACTGCTCTTCGCATCCGGCTTTCTCTCGGGAGCGGTGAACGCGATCGCCGGCGGCGGCACCTTCTTGACCTTCGGGGCCCTGACGCTTGCTGGCCTGCCCCCGATCAGTGCCAATGCAACCTCCTCCGTCACCCAGTTCCCGGGCTATGTCACCTCAACGCTCGCCTATCGCAAGGAATTGAGCGAGATGAAGCGCAGCGCGATCGTGCTTGGCCTTGTCTCGGCGGTGGGTGCCATCGGCGGCTCTCTCTTCCTCATCTCGCTGTCCAATCCGGCCTTTCGCTCCATGGTGCCCTGGCTGCTGCTCGGTGCCACCGCCATATTCGCCGCCGGCCCCAAACTGCGACCGAAGACAAAGGGCGAGAGCCATCCGGCAAGCCCGCTCGGGCTCGCCTTGCAGGGAATTACATCCTTCTACGGTGGCTTCTTCGGCGCCGGCATGGGCATCATGATGCTCGCATCTCTGGGCCTGGCGAGCGGCGGCGATTATCATCGACTGAACGCGTTGAAGAATTTTCTGTCGATCGTGATCGCTGCCGTCGCGATCGTCGTTTTCGCCAGCGCCGGCGCGCTCTCCTGGCTTCATGCGGCGATCATGATTCCGGCCGTGGCCGCCGGTGGTTATGCGGGTGTCGCCATGGCCAGGAAAGTGCCGCAAAATCTGCTGCGCTGGCTGGTGGTTGCCGCCGGGCTCGGGCTCGCCGCCTATTACTTCTTCACTGGCTGAGCCGGCAACAGATCGGGGCGTCGCTCGCAGGTCAGGGCGACAGCCTGATCATGCCGCCATTTCTCGATCACGGCATGATTGCCGGAGGTGAGGACCTCAGGAATTTCCCGGCCCTCGAAAATCTGCGGGCGGGTATATTGCGGATGTTCGAGCAGCCCGCCTTCGAAGCTTTCATGCACGCCGGAGAGCTGGTTGCCCATAACCCCCGGCAAGATCCGCACCACGGCATCCAGCAGCGTCAGTGCTGCCGGCTCGCCGCCGGACAAGATATAGTCACCGATGGAAACCTCTTCGAGCTGGCGCGCATCAATCACCCGCTGATCGACACCTTCGAAGCGACCGCAAACGATGACCACGCCTTCGCCTGCGGCCAGCGCACGGACCCGGTCCTGGGTCAGCGGTCGGCCACGCGGGCTCATCAACAGCCGCGGCCTTCCATCGTCGGCTATGGAATCAATGGCCCGGGCGAGCACATCGGGACGGAGCACCATTCCTGCCCCGCCGCCAGACGGCGTATCGTCGACGCTGCGATGCTTGTCCTCGGCGAAATCCCGGATCTGCACCGCCTCGATCTGCCAGTCGCCCCGTTCAAGTGCGCGCCCCGCCAGCGCCAGGCCAAGATGGCCCGGAAACATGTCCGGGTAAAGCGTCAGAATGGAGGCCTTGAAGGGCATGGCCACTCAACGTCCGTTGTTGGGACGCGGCTTGCCGCCGGCATTGCCATAAGGCTTTTCTTCGCCGTCATCCTTGAGTCCGGCTGCAATCGGGTCAACGAGCAGCCGTCCGCCCTCGAGATCGATTTCCAGGACGGCCGCTTCGGAAAACGGAATGAGCACGGGCCTCTTGCCAGGCCCTTTCAGCTCCAGGAGGTCGCCAGCACCAAAATCATAGACAGCCGTCACGGCGCCGTAATGATTGTTCTCGGCGTCATAGACTTCGAGCCCCTCGAGATCCGTATAATAGAACTCGTCGTCCTCCAGATCATCGTCCGGCAGGGCATCGCGATCAACGAAAAGCTCTGTCCCGTTCAGGGCCTCTGCAGCGTTGCGATCATTGACCCCACGGAAGCGCACGATGGCGACGGTTTTGCCATCGCGGATTTCGAGGATCTCGAATTTGCGCCCGTCGGCCGCATGGAGGAAACCATAGTCACCAAGGCCCAGCGGATCCTCGGTGAATGTCTTGACCCGCACTTCCCCCCGGAGCCCCTGGGCGGCGCCGATCACGGCCATCAGTATCGGGTTTTCAAGCTTGCTCATGGGGCGGAACGGTCCTGCAGATGCATCGGTTCGACATTCCTTTTAGGCGGAAGCGACCGGAAAGAAAACGCAAAACGGGCGGTGGGATGACCCACCGCCCGCCGGTATCGACTGGATGCGGATTATTCTGCGGAACCTTCGGCAGCAGCAGCGGCTGCGTCAGCGGCCTTCTGAGCCCGCTCGGCAGTGCGTTCCTGGGCCTTCTTGCCCGGCTTTGCCTTGTCCGGGTTGCTGCGAACAGCGCGCTCGGCAATACCGGCTTCCGCCATGAAGCGCAGGACGCGGTCGGTCGGCTGGGCGCCCTTGGCAACCCATGCCTTGATCGCATCGACGTTCAGCTCGACGCGCTTTTCATTGTCCTTGCCGAGCATCGGGTTCCAGGAACCGACGCGGTCGAGGAAACGGCCGTCGCGCGGTGCGCGGGCGTCGGCGACAACGATCTGGTAGTACGGGCGCTTCTTGGAACCACCGCGGGCGAGACGAATCTTGAGGGACATGTGATTAACTCCTTGGGTTTTCGATCCAGGCTGCCGGGGCATGCCTGATTTTCTTGTTGAGGCCGCCGTCAGACGGTCTTTTCGGTTGCACCGCCATGTTCGGCGGCAATGGCTTCATGATGCCGGATGACTTCCTTGATGATGAAGTTCAAGAACTTCTCGGCGAAATCCGGATCCAGATTGGCATCCTGTGCCAGGCGGCGCAGGCGTTCGATCTGGTATTCTTCACGCGCCGGGTCTGCCGGCGGCAAATCGTGGGTGGCCTTCAGCACGCCGACGGCCTTGGTGCAGCGGAACCGCTCAGCCAGCATGTGCACCAGCGCGGCATCGATATTGTCGATCGACTGGCGGTAATCAGAGAGCTGTTCCTTGACGGACCGATCGATCATGGGCGCGCTCCTCACTTCTTCTTCGGCAGGCCGGGAAGGCCGGGAAAGCCGCCGCCACCGAGGCCAGGAAGCTTCGGTCCGCCAAGGCCCGGCAGACCACCGGCGCCGAGACCCGGCAAGCCACCCGGCTTCATGCCGGCGGCTTCCGCCTGCTTGGCAAGCGCCTCGAGCTGCTTCGGATCCATGCTCGACAGGTCAGGCATGCCCATGCCGCCGCCCAGCCCCATCTTGGAAGCGAGACCGCCCATCATCTGCTTCATCATGCCGCCGCCCTTCTTGCCGCCCATGGCTTTCATCATGTCAGCCATCTGGCGATGCATCTTGAGCAACTTGTTGATATCGGAGGCATCGGTGCCGGAACCCGCTGCGATGCGCTTCTTGCGAGAGTGCTTCAGCACGTCGGGATTGGCACGCTCGGCCTTGGTCATCGATGAGATGATGGCGAGCTGGCGCTTGAAGACCTTGTCGTCGAGGCCGGCCGCAGAAATCTTGTCCTTCATGCCGGCCATGCCGGGCATCATGCCCATGATGCCACCCATGCCGCCCATGGCCTGCATCTGCTTGATCTGTTCGGCCAGGTCATTGAGGTCGAACTTGCCCTTGGCCATCTTCTCGGCCATGGCGCGGGCTTTGTCCGCATCGATGTTCTCAGCGGCCTTTTCAACCAGCGAAACGATGTCACCCATGCCGAGGATGCGGTCGGCAATGCGGCGCGGATGGAACTCTTCGAGTTCCGACATCTTTTCGCCGACACCGATCAGCTTGATCGGCTTGCCGGTGACGGCCCGCATCGAAAGGGCTGCACCACCACGCCCGTCGCCGTCCATGCGGGTCAGAACAAGGCCGGTGATGCCCACGCGTTCGTCGAAATTGCGCGCGAGATTGACCGCGTCCTGTCCGGTCAGAGAGTCGGCGACGAGAAGGATTTCATGGGGCTTGGAGCGGGCCTTGATCTCGGCCATCTCCATCATCAGCGGCTCGTCGATATGCGTGCGGCCGGCGGTGTCGAGAATGACGATGTCATGGCCACCGAGCTTGGCGGCCTGAACGGCGCGGCTGGCAATATCCGTCGGCGACTGGCCGGCGATAACTGGCAGTGTATCAATACCGGTCTGCGCACCGAGCTGGCGAAGCTGTTCCTGGGCGGCTGGCCGACGCGTGTCGAGCGAGGCCATCAGGACCTTCTTCTTGTCGCGATCCGTCAGGCGCTTGGCAATCTTGCCCGTGGTGGTCGTCTTGCCCGAACCCTGCAGACCGACCATCATGATGACGACGGGAGCAGCCGCATTGAGGTCGATTGAAACACCTTCGGTGCCGAGCATGTCGACAAGCTCGTCATGGACGATCTTGACGACCATCTGGCCGGGCTTGATCGACTTCAAGACGGTCGCGCCGACGGCCTTTTCACGCACCTTTTCCGTGAATGATCGGACCACTTCGAGGGCAACGTCGGCCTCGAGAAGGGCACGACGAACCTCGCGCAGAGCAGCCGAGACATCCGCCTCGGACAATGCGCCACGGCCGGTCAGTCCATTCAGAATGGATCCAAGACGGTCCTGGAGGTTTTCAAACATCGGCTCTTCCTTGCATAGTTCGGGGGAACCCAAACCTCGGTCTTCTCCACGCGGAAAACAAGACGCAAAGCCAAAAACCACCCGAGGGCGCAACGCGCTGTCGGGTGTTGACCTCCGGGATCTCTTTATACCTTTTCGGGTCCCGGTCGGCGGCTCAGAGTTCTCGTCTCTTCGCAGATTGCGGCGGATAAACAGGAAAACCACCACGAAGTCAAGCCAAGTAGCGATTTCCCGGGGCTTTGCCTCCCTTCGGCGATCTGCAGCCTGCATCTTGTCGTGGAATTGACGAAACCACATATGAGTGAGCCATGAACAGACGCAACTTTCTCAAATGGTCGGGCTTCGGGCTCGTCGCCGCCACATTAGGAGGCCTCGGCATGCGTGAGGCGCAGGCGGGCAACCGCTATTACAGCGGCCCGGTCTCGGATCATTTCGACGGCAAGATCTTCTTCAATCCGGGTGGAGAGGAACCGCGCGGGTTTACAGATCTGCTGCGCTGGCAATTCGGCGGAGGCAAGATCGAATGGCCCAAGCCCGTAATGGCTGCCGACTTCGTCACGACGAAGCCGGAGCAGCGCGTGGATGGCGAACGGCTCGTGGTGACCATGGTCGGCCATGCGACGCTGCTGATCCAGACGGCAGGCCTCAACATCCTGACGGACCCCGTCTGGTCGGAGCGCGCTAGCCCCGTCTCCTTCGCCGGGCCGAGACGCGCCAATCCGCCGGGCGTCGCCTTCGACGATCTGCCGACCATCGATATTGTCATCGTAACGCACAATCACTACGACCATCTGGACATCGCGACGCTGAAGCGCCTCGTCGAACGCGACAAGCCAAGGATCGTGACCCCGCTCGGCAACGACCGGATTATCCGCGACGACATTGCTCAGATCGATGCCAGCGTGACGGACTGGGGCGACCGGTTGGATATGGGCAATGGCATAACCATCCATTGCGAGCCATGCCACCACTGGTCGGCCCGTGGTATGGGCGACCGGCGCATGGCGCTATGGGCCGCCTTCGTCATCGAAACGTCAGGCGGCAAGATCTACCACATTGGCGATACTGGCTATGCCGACGGCAAGCATTATCGCGACCTCCGCGAGAAGCATGGCGACATCCGGCTGGCCATCATGCCGATCGGCGCTTACGAGCCACGCTGGTTCATGAAGGCGCAGCACCAGAATCCGCAGGAAGCAATTGCAGGCTTCGGCTCGAGCGGCGCCACCTTCGGCATCGGACATCATTTCGGCACCTTCCAGCTGACTAACGAGGGAATAGACGACCCGCCAAAGGCACTTGCGGCCGCCATGACGGCCGCCGGGATTGGCACGGACCGTTTCAGGGGTTTACGTCCGGGCCAGCAGTTCGAGGTTCCGCGCGCCAGCGCCTGAGCGTCGCATCCCACGTTGACACGGGACGCACTTTTGACCACACTTCTCGCATTCACCAGGGGTGTCCCGACAAGGGGCTGAGATATCGCTACGCCGAAATGGCAGCGCGGTGACCCGTTGAACCTGATCCAGTTCATACTGGCGTAGGGACGGTGCAAGCGCTGCTAAACGACGATTCGGCACTCCGAATCCCGTGGCGTCTTTCCATCATTCCGGCTGACATGACTGGGTCTCCAACCTGAACACTTGGAGCTCCACGATGAACATTGCCCCGCATTTAGACAGACCCGACGTCACCACCGGGCCGCTTCCCGCCTCAACAAAGATCTTTCTGCCCGGAGAGATGCATCCGGACATCCGGGTGCCCATGCGCCAGATCGCGCTGCACCCGACATCGGGCGAGCCACCTGTTACCGTTTACGATTCCTCAGGCCCCTACACCATTCCGCAGGCAGCCATCACCATAGACCAGGGTTTGCCCCGCCACAGGACGGCCTGGGCTGAGGTGCGCGGCGATGTCGAACGCTATGAAGGCCGGGCGCTGAAGCCGGAAGACAACGGCTTCGTCTCGGCCGAGAAGATGACCCCGGTGTTTCCCGTGAATCATCCCCCGTTCCGCGCACGGGACGGCAAGGCCGTGACCCAACTCGCCTACGCCCGGGCGGGCATCATCACACCTGAGATGGAATTTGTGGCGATCCGCGAAAACCTCGGCCGCAAGGCCGTAAAGGAAGCGCTTGTGCGCGATGGCGAGAGCTTCGGCGCCGCGATCCCCGATCACGTGACCCCGGAATTCGTCCGCCAGGAAATTGCCTCGGGCCGGGCGATCATTCCCGCCAACATCAACCATCCCGAACTCGAGCCAATGATCATTGGCCGGAACTTCCTGGTGAAGATCAACGCCAATATCGGCAATTCCGCCGTCACCTCTTCGATGGCCGAGGAAGTCGAGAAGATGGTCTGGGCGATCCGCTGGGGTGCCGACACGGTCATGGATCTCTCGACCGGACGCAACATTCACAACATCCGCGACTGGATCATCCGCAATTCGCCCGTGCCGATCGGCACCGTGCCGCTCTACCAGGCGCTGGAAAAGGTCGGCGGCATCGCGGAGGATCTGACCTGGGAGGTCTATCGCGACACGCTGATCGAGCAGGCCGAACAGGGCGTCGACTATTTCACCATCCATGCCGGGGTGCGGCTGCATTACATCCCGCTGACCGTCAACCGCGTCACCGGCATCGTCTCGCGCGGTGGTTCGATCATGGCCAAGTGGTGCCTGCATCACCACAAGGAGAGCTTCCTCTACGAGCATTTCGAGGAAATCTGCGACATCTGCCGCGCTTACGATGTCTCCTTCTCGCTGGGCGATGGGTTGAGGCCCGGCTCGATTGCCGATGCCAATGATGCAGCCCAGTTTGCCGAGCTCGAAACGTTGGGTGAACTGACGCAGATCGCTTGGGCAAAAGACTGCCAGGTGATGATCGAGGGACCCGGCCATGTGCCCATGCACAAGATCAAGGAGAACATGGACAAGCAGCTGAAGACCTGCGGCGAGGCCCCCTTCTATACGCTCGGACCACTCACCACGGACATTGCGCCCGGTTACGATCACATCACCTCGGGGATCGGGGCGGCGATGATCGGGTGGTTCGGCACGGCCATGCTCTGCTACGTCACGCCGAAGGAGCATCTCGGTCTGCCCGACCGCGACGACGTGAAGACCGGCGTCATCACCTACAAGATCGCCGCCCACGCCGCCGATCTCGCCAAGGGGCACCCCGCCGCGCAGTTGCGCGACGATGCCCTGTCACGCGCCCGCTTTGAATTCCGCTGGGAAGACCAGTTCAACCTGTCGCTCGACCCGGAGACGGCACGCTCCATGCATGACGAGACCCTCCCGAAGGAGGCGCACAAGGTCGCGCATTTCTGCTCGATGTGCGGCCCCAAATTCTGCTCCATGCGGATCTCGCATGACATCCGCGCCGAGGCCCAGAAGGAGGGCCTGACCGCCATGGCAGAAAAATACCGTTCCGGCGGCGATCTCTACATGACGGCGGACGAGATGGCAGCGCTGGAGACGGGGGAACCGTCATGACCGTTCTGGTGAAAGGCGCCGGCGTCGCGGGGCTAGCGACGGCGCTGGCACTGGCGCGCAGGGGTGTCTCCGTCGAGGTCGTGGAACGCCGGGCCGATATCGGGCTTGGCGCCTCCCATTGGGCGGGTGGCATGCTCGCCCCCTATTGCGAGCGGGAGGCGGCAGAGGAGATCGTGCTCACTCTCGGCCTCTACGCCGCCGACTGGTGGGACGAAGCCGTCCCCGGTCTCGCACAGCGACGCGGCACGCTTGTTCTCGCCAATGCCCGCGATCATGCTGACCTCAAGCGCTTTGCGAGCCGTACACGGGGGCATCTCTGGGTGGGCGAGAAGGAGATTGCAGAACTTGAGCCCGCTCTGGCAGGTCGCTTCGGCACCGGCCTCTTCTTCGCCGAGGAGGCCCATCTCGATCCGCGCAAGGCATTGCGGGGTCTCTACGATGCGGCACGGGGGGCGGGGGCCTCCTTCCGCTTCGGGGAAGAGGCAGGTGATGCAGGAGACTACGCGACGGTCATCGACTGCCGCGGACCACAGGCGATCGGCGAGATCGAAGGATTGCGCGGCGTGCGCGGCGAGATGCTCTATCTGGAGACGGCCGATATCACCCTCTCCCGTCCCGTACGCCTTCTACATCCCCGCCACCCTCTCTACATCGTGCCGCGCGGCAACGGGCGCTTCATGCTGGGCGCGACCATGATCGAGACGGAGGATGACGGGCCGATCACCGCGCGTTCGATGATGGAGCTTCTGAACACCGCCTATGCCCTTCACCCGGCCTTCGCCGAGGCGCGGATCATCGAAACCGGCACCGGCATCCGCCCGGCTTTCCCGGACAATGTGCCCCGCCTCATCGAAACCTCCGAAGGCATGGCAGTCGCCGGCATGCACCGCCACGGCTTTCTGCTCGCGCCGGCACTGGCGCGTCAGGCGGCAGACAGGCTCACGACCATCGAAGCGCCCGAGAGGAGGTCAGCATGAAGCTCACCGTCAACGGAGAAACCCAGGAGCTCGATGCAGGCAACCTCGCCGATCTGCTCGCAAAGCTCGACTACGAAGGCGAGTGGCTCGCAACCGCCGTCAATGGCGAACTGGTTCACCGCGAGGAGAGAGCCGCCCATTTCTTGAAGGAAGGCGACCGGATCGAGGTCCTCTCGCCTATGCAGGGTGGCTGACATGGCACTCGAACTCTATGGCAAGACCGTTTCCTCGCGTCTTCTGCTGGGTACGGCCCGCTACCCCTCCCCTGCGATCCTGGCGGAGGCCGTGCGGCGGTCAAAGACCGAAATCGTCACGGTGTCACTCCGCCGGGAAACTGCGGGCGGCAAGGCGGGCGGCGCCTTTTTCCAGCTGATCCGCGATCTCGGCGTTCATGTCCTGCCCAACACAGCCGGTTGCCACAGCACCCGGGAAGCAGTGCTGACGGCCCAGATGGCGCGGGAGGTCTTTGGCACAAACTGGATCAAGCTCGAGGTCATTGGCAATCACGACACATTGCAGCCGAATGTTTTCGAACTGGTCGAAGCGGCAAAAATCCTGAACGCCGACGGCTTCGAGGTTTTCCCCTACACCACCGACGATCTGGTGGTCGGCCAGAGACTTCTTGCTGCCGGTTGCCGGGTCCTGATGCCCTGGTGCGCCCCGATCGGCAGCGCCATGGGCCCGCAAAACCTGCCCGCGCTGAAGTCCATGCGCGCGGAATTTCCAGACGTGCCCCTGATCGTCGATGCCGGCATCGGCCGTCCCTCCCATGCCACTGTTGTCATGGAGCTCGGCTATGACGCCGTCCTGCTCAACACCGCCGTCGCCAGTGCTGGCGATCCGGCCGCAATGGCAGAGGCGTTTGCGCGCGCAATCGAGGCGGGGCATATGGCCCGTGAGGCTGGCATGCTCGAACCCCGCGACATGGCGGTTCCCTCTACACCTGTAATCGGAAAGGGCGTCTTCGCATGAAGCTCGATCCCTTTTACCTGATCGTCGACAGCGCCGACTGGATCGAGCGGCTCGTGCCGCTGGGCGTCAGGCTGGTGCAACTGCGCATGAAGGATGTCGATGAAGCCACCCTTCGCCAGCACATTCGCCGCGCCCGGCAATGCTGCGCCGATCACGGCTGCCAGTTGATTTTCAACGACTTCTGGCAGATCGCCATTGATGAGGCCTGCGACTTCGTCCATCTCGGCCAGGAGGATCTGATGTCGGCAGATCTCCGCGCGATCAGGGGCGCGGGTCTGAGGCTAGGCCTCTCAACCCATGACGAGGGAGAACTGAATGCGGCCCGTGACGTCGAGCCCGATTACATCGCTCTCGGCCCGGTCTATCCGACGATCCTGAAGAAGATGGCCTGGGCACCGCAGGGACTTGAACGCCTCACATCCTGGAAAGGACAGATCGCCCCCCTGCCCCTGGTTGCGATCGGCGGACTTCGTCCCGACCGGCTCCAGGGGGTTTTCGAAGCCGGAGCAGACAGCGCAGCCGTCGTAACGGACATAACTCTGCATGCGAACCCCGAACAGCGAACCCGCGAATGGCTAAGGACGACTGAGCAATGGCGTTGACTATAGAAGGCGGGTTTGAGCCGCTCCACTGGTAATTCGGCTTCATTTCCGCCATATAGGCTGAAAATACACCTGTATGGAGTGACGATGTCGGATCGGGTCGAATTCGCTGTTATGAACGGGCTTGGCAACAAGATCCTGGTCGTCGACATGCGCGGCCGGACCGATCGGGTGACCCCGACTGCTGCAGTCGCGCTTGCTGCAGATTCATCGACGGCCTTCGACCAGATCATGGCGATCCACGATCCGAAGGTCGACGGAACCGACGCCTATATCGACATCCTGAACTGCGACGGCTCGAAGGCCCAGGCCTGCGGCAACGGCACCCGTTGCGTTGTGCAGGCACTCGCCAGCGAGACCGGCCGCAAAAGCTTCACCTTCCAGACCATCGCGGGCATTCTGAACGCAGTCGAGCATCAGGACGGGACGATCTCCGTCGACATGGGCAAGCCCGTCTTTGCCTGGGACAAGATCCCGCTCTCGGAAGAATTTCACGACACCAGCCGCATCGAGCTGCAAATCGGCCCGATCGACGCGCCGATCCTGCATTCGCCCTCGGCCATGTCGATGGGCAATCCGCATGCCGTCTTCTGGGTCGACCGCGATCCGATGACCTATGACCTGGAACGCTTTGGACCGCTTCTCGAAAACCATCCGATCTTCCCGGAAAAGGCCAATATCACGCTTGCCCAGGTTACCTCGAAGACAACGATGGTGACGCGCACCTGGGAGCGCGGCGCCGGCCTGACGCTCGCCTGCGGCTCAGCCGCCTGCGCCGCTGGCGTATCCGCCGCCCGCACCGGCCGCACCGACCGCAAGGTGACGATCACGGTCGCGTCCAGCCCGGGCCGCGGTACGCTCACCATCGACTGGCGTGCAGACGACAAGGTCGTCATGACCGGTCCCGCTGAATGGGAGTGGTCGGGCATGGTTGATCCGGCCACCGGTAGCTGGCAGCGAGATGCAAGCGCCGACGCAGAGGCTGCCACCCCGTGACTCCTGAGCAAAAGGGTTCTGTCGAGGTCATCACCTTCGGCTGTCGCCTGAACACCTATGAGTCCGAAGTCATGAAGGCGGAGGCGGCCAAAGCTGGCCTCGACAATGCCATCCTCGTCAACACCTGTGCCGTGACGTCGGAAGCCGTGCGTCAGGCGCGTCAGGCGATCCGTCGGGCGCGGCGCGAGAACCCGGGAACAAAGATCATCGTCACCGGCTGCGCGGCTCAGACGGAAGCGCAGAACTTCGCGGCTATGCCCGAGGTCGACGCTGTCCTCGGCAATGAGGAAAAGCTCCAGGCCGAATATTACCGCCGCCTGCCGGATTTCGGTATCTCCGCGGAAGAGAAGATTGCCGTCAACGACATCATGAGCGTGACCGAGACCGCACCGCAGATGGTCGCCCATATCGACGGCCATGTACGCGGCTTCCTGCAAGTGCAGAACGGCTGCGACCATCGCTGCACCTTCTGCATCATCCCCTTTGGCCGAGGGAATTCGCGGTCCGTACCGATGGGCGCCGTCGTCGAGCAGGCGCGCAAGCTGATTGAGAACGGGTATCGCGAAGTCGTGCTGACCGGGGTGGACGCCACCAGCTACGGAGCGGACTTGCCGGGTATGCCGACGCTTGGCCTTCTCGCCAAGACGCTGCTCAAACAGGTGCCCGAGATCCTGCGCCTGCGCCTCTCTTCGATCGACAGCATAGAGGCAGACGGCCATCTGTTTGATCTGATTGCCGATGAGCCCCGCTTCATGCCGCATCTGCATCTATCGCTGCAGCATGGCGACGACATGATCCTGAAACGCATGAAGCGCCGGCATTCCCGCACGGATGCAGTCGCTTTTGCCGAGCAGGTCCGGCGCCTGCGCCCGGGCTTCGCCTTCGGCGCTGACATGATCGCTGGATTCCCGACCGAAACGGCGGAGATGGCCGATAACTCCGCCCGCCTCGCCGAGGAAATCGGTATTGCCCATCTGCATGTCTTCCCTTACAGCCCGCGCCCGGGCACACCGGCAGCCCGCATGCCGCAACTCGACCGGGCACTGGTCAAGACGCGCGCTGCCGAACTGCGCAGCGTCGCCAACCGACTGCAGGCCATGCATCTCGCCTCGCGCGTCGGCACCCGTCAGAAGCTGCTGGTCGAGCGCAACGAAATGGCGCATACGGAAGACTTCACCCTCGTTGCGACGCCCGGCCTGAAACCCGGCAGCTTCGTCGAGGTTTCGATCGGCGGCCACACGGGCCGCCATCTGACGATTTCAGCGGCAGCGGCAATCGCCGCAGCCTGACAGACGGATAGAGTGAGTATGGCCCTCGGCTTCATCAAAAAAGTCTTCACTTTCGGCAAGGACAAGGCGGCAGATGCGCCGACCCGTCTGACGGCGGAAGAAAAGGCTGCGATCGGCGCCGAAAGCGAACCGAAGGACCGCCACGAAGACCTGCCCCTCGCCGAGGATCCGGTCATTTCGGCGGAAGTGGAGACTGCAGCGGGACCTTCCGACGACTTCTCAGAGGAAGATCTGTCCCTGGTGCCGCTCGAACTGCTTCAGGCCGAGACGAAGGAAGAGGTCCCGGCTGACAACGATCAGCAACCCCAGACTATGCAAGACACAGACGTGAGCGACAGTGTCACGGCCGCATCTGGCGATGGTCCGGAACCAGCCGTTCCGGTGCTGCCCAAGGGTTTTGCGACGGCCGAGTTGGGGGCCGCCGAGCCGGAAGCCCCCGCCCCTTCTGAAAAGCTGAGCTGGTTCCAGCGCCTCAAGGCCGGCCTGTTTCGTACCTCCTCGCAGCTCACAGGCCAGATCACCGCCCTCTTCACCAAACGCAAGCTTGACGACGAGACGCTGGAGGAACTGGAAGATCTGTTGATCCAGGCCGACCTCGGGGTCGAAACGGCGCTGCGCGTCACTGATACCCTCGCCTCCGAGCGCTACGGCAAGGATGTGACCGGCGAAGACGTCACCAGGATCATGGCGACAGAGATCGTCAAGGTTCTGAAGCCGGTGGCAAAGCCGCTCGCCCTCGATCTCAGCCACAAGCCGCATGTCATCCTTGTCGTCGGCGTCAACGGCACCGGCAAGACCACGACAATCGGCAAGCTTGCAGCCAAGCTTTCTGGCTCGGGCCTCAAGGTCATGCTGGCCGCCGGCGATACCTTCCGTGCAGCGGCGATCGAGCAGCTGAAGATCTGGGCCGACCGTACCGGCTCAACCTTTATCGGCACCAAGCTCGGCGCGGATGCAGCCGGCCTTGCCTACGAGGCCTTCGAAAAAGCGAAAGCAGAGAAATCCGATGTCCTGATCATCGATACCGCCGGCCGCCTGCAGAACAAGACGGAACTGATGGCGGAACTCGAGAAGATCGTCCGCGTCCTCGGCAAGCTCCATCCCGATGCGCCGCATACGGTTCTTCAGACGCTCGACGCGACCACGGGTCAGAACGCCCTGCAGCAGGTCGAGATCTTCCGCAACATTGCGGGGGTGAACGGCCTGATCATGACAAAGCTCGACGGCACGGCCCGTGGCGGCATCCTCGTCGCCATCGCCGCCAAGCATAAGCTGCCCGTCTATTTCATCGGCGTCGGCGAGGGTATCGACGATCTCGAGCCCTTCGAGGCGGAAGATTTCGCCAGCGCCATTGCCGGCATCGCGCGCTGAGCGCCGAAAACTTTAGGGAACGACATCAATGTCGGACACATCCACCGATACACACGCGTCCAAGGCCGAAAGACAGAACCCGCTGTTGAAGATGGCATTGGAACTCGGCCCGCTGCTGATCTTCTTCTTCGGAAACTTGCGCGGCGAGTGGCTGGCCAAGACCTTTCCGGCACTGACCGCGATCGGCGGCCCGCTTCTGATCGCCACCGCGCTGTTCATGGCCGCAACGGTACTTTCGCTGATCATTTCCAAGATCGTCTTCAAGCACCTGCCGGTCATGCCCTTCGTATCGGGGATCGTCGTCATGGTCTTTGGCGGACTCTCGATCTGGTTGCAGGACGAAACCTTCATCAAGATGAAGCCGACCATCGTCAACACGCTCTTCGGCGTTACGCTGCTTGGCGGCTTGGCCTTCGGCACCTCGCTACTCGGATATGTCTTTAATGCTGCCTTCCAGCTGGATGCCGAAGGCTGGAGAAAGCTGACGCTCCGCTGGGGCATCTTTTTCCTCTTCCTCGCGGTCCTGAACGAGGTTGTCTGGCGCAACTTCTCCGCTGACGTTTGGGTGAATTTCAAGGTCTGGGGCACCATGCCCATCACGATCCTCTTCACGCTGGCCCAGATGCCGCTGATCATGAAGCACTCGCTGGAAGAGAAGGAAGAGCAGTGAACGACGTGACCAGCCAGAGTAACGACAACTCGACGACACGTTTCTGGCTGGCGGTGACGTTTCTCGTCATCCTGGTTCAGGTCGTCTCGCAATATCTGATGGGCCGCCTCTGGATCTGCGAATGCGGCTATGTGAAGCTCTTCGAGCCAGGCGTGAATACACCCGGCAATTCACAGCATCTGTTTGATTGGTATACGCCCTCCCACATCATCCATGGCTTCCTGTTCTATGGCCTCGGATGGCTGATCATGCGCAAGAAGCCAATTGCGGCGAAACTCGCTCTTGCAGCACTCATCGAGGCTGCGTGGGAAATCCTCGAAAACTCACCGCTCGTGATCGACCGCTATCGGACCGCCACCATGGCTGTCGGTTATAGCGGAGATAGCATCCTGAATTCCGGGATGGACATGGTGGCCATGATCGCCGGCTTCTTCTTTGCGGCGCGCGTACCGATCTGGCTGACAGTCGTGATCGCACTCGCATTCGAGGCTGTCACGGCATTCGTTATCCGCGACAATCTGACTTTGAATGTCGTAATGCTGGTCTGGCCGATAGAGGTCGTGAAAACGTGGCAGGCTGCACTCTGACGATCAGGAACGCTGCAAGGCCTTCTCGATCGCCGGCATCAGCTGCGTCTCGAAACTTTCAGGATCGAACGGCCCGACCTTCTTGTAGAGGATCGTTCCGTCGGACCCGACGAGGTAGCTTTCCGGGATGCCATAGACACCCCAGTCGATCGCAGCCTTGCCGTTCGGATCGACGCCAATGGCGGCATAGGGGTTGCCGAGTTCGCCCAGGAACCGCAGCGCATTGTCGTTGCGGTCCTTGTAGTTGATACCGACGACATTGACCCGCGGATCCTTGGAAAGTTCCAGCAGCATGGGATGCTCCTGCCGACAGGGCACGCACCAGGATGCAAAGACATTGACGAGCGTGAGCTTGCCGCTGATCATCGCCGAGGTGAGGGCCGGACGCTCCGAGCCGTCGAGCCCTGCGAGCTGCAGAGCCGGCGCCTTGGTTCCGAGCAGCGCCGAAGGAATTTCCGACACGTCACGGCCCGATTGAAGCTGGGTCATGAAGATCGCCGCGAGGCCCGCGAACAGCAGGAGCGGCAAGGCTGCGATCAGGTAACGCCCGCGGCCTCTTGGCGCGGCAGGGTCCCTTCCGGATTGCTGGCTCATGCGTTCCTGTCCTGCGTAGACGATGCCGATGCCGAGCGGCGCCGGATCCCCTGTGCTTCGAGCGTCTTCAGCTCTGCCTGACGCGCGCGACCGTCGAGATAGACCCAGATGGTCAGGGCCAGACATATTCCAACCGTCAGCGCATAAGAACCGACAACATAAAAAATGTGGCTCATCCCGCATGCTCCCGACCGGCCTGGCGCGCTGCCAAGCGTCGCTGCGTACCGACGCGACGACGCCAGATCTCGTTACGCATTGCCATCAGATGCAATGTGAAAAAAAGGAAGGTGAAGGCCAGCGCCATGATCAACAACGGCCAGAGGAATTCCGGATCGACGGTCGGCCCATCAAGGCGCATGACGCTCGCCGGCTGGTGCAGCGTGTTCCACCAGTCGACGGAGAACTTGATGATCGGAATGTTGACGAAGCCGACAAGGATGAGAACCGAACTGAGCCGGGCCGCCTTCGATGGGTCGTCCATTGCACGGTTCAGCGCGATCAGTCCCAGATACATCAGGAAAAGCACGAAAACGGAGGTAAGGCGCGCATCCCAGACCCACCAGGTGCCCCACATCGGCTTCCCCCACAGGGAGCCGGTGATCAGCGCGATCAGCGTGAAGGCCGCGCCGAGGGGTGCCGCAGCCTTGTGACTGACGTCTGCGAGAGGATGGCGCCACACGAGCGTGCCGATCGCCGACAGTGCCATCACGGAGTAGCACATCATCGACAGCCAGGCGGCCGGCACGTGCACATACATGATGCGGACTGTATCGCCCTGCTGGTAGTCAGTCTCCGACGCGAAACCCAGATAGAGCCCAGCCGCAAAAAGCAGTACCGTGATGCCGGCAAACCAGGGCAGCACCCAGGCCACGAGCGCCAGGAATCGGGTCGGATTGGCGAGGTCGCCGATTTTGGTAATGGCAAGGCTGTTGTCAGTCATGATGCGTTTTAGCCTGTCTCAATCCCGCCTGCAATTGATCCTGGTCAAGCCGAAATGTCTCAGTCTGCCGCGCTGCGCAAAGCCGCCGCCGCACCCACGGGGCCGATCACGGCGAAGAGAAGCGTAATCGCCGACAGAAACATGAAAGGCGGCAGGAAAGGTGCCGGGTCCTCGACCGCCGCATAGGACGCACTGACGCCGAAGATCAGCACTGGCACGGTGAGTGGAAGCACGAGGATCGACACCAGCAGACCGCCTCGGGGCAAGGCAACAGCGACGGCGGCACCGGCTGCTCCGATGAACGTGATTGCAGGCGACCCCACCAGCAGGGTGAGCATGACGGCGCCGATAGCAACCTCGTCCATGTTCATGAAGAGGCCGAGCAACGGAGAGGCAATGACAAGAGGCAGCCCCGTCGCCACCCAGTGCGCCAGGCATTTGACGAGCACGGTGAGGACCAGCGGTGTCTCTTGCATGAGCAAGATATCGAGCGATCCGTCGTCCCTCTCGGCCTGGAAGAGCCGGTCGAGACCAAGCAGGGCCGACAATAGCGCTCCGATCCAGACAATGGCCGGACCAATGCGGGATAGAAGGTTGAGATCCGGACCGACGCCGAATGGGATGACAGCGACGACGGTCGTGAAGAAGAGCACACCGATCAGCGCGCCACCACCGGCGCGAACGGAAAGTTTCAGGTCTCTGAGGAACAGCGCCATCATGCGGAATACTCCTCCTCGACACCGTCGAATCCGAGCATTTCCAGGCTCTTGGCGCCCTCCATGCCAAGAGGCTGGTGGGTTGCGGCAATAACGATTCCGCCCGCTTGACGATGACGACGCACCAGGTCCTCGAACATCGTGTCAGCACGGCGATCGAGGGCCGCCGTCGGCTCGTCGAGTATCCAGATCGGTCGGTGCGCGACGAGAAGCCGCGCCATGGCGAAGCGTCTCTGCTGGCCGGCGGAGAGGTAGCCATAGGGGAGATGTGTGATCCCGGCGAGACCGACGGCAGAGGCCGCCGCCTCGACCTCGAGGCTTTGCCCTGCACCCAGGTCACCGAGAAAGGATTTCCAGAAAGCCAGATTTTCGGCGACCGTCAGTTCCCGCTTCATCCCGTTGCGATGTCCGAGGTAGTGGCTGAACTCTCCAGCCGCGCGGGTTTCGCCATCGTCTTCGGAGATACAAACGGCATGCCCTGTTTCCGGACGAAGAAGGCCGGCGAGAACCCTCAATAAGGTCGATTTTCCCGAGCCATTGCGCCCGGTCAATACGAGTGCTTCGCCTTCAGCCAAGGTAAAGGAAACATTAACGAAAATCAGATCGTCGCCACGGCGCGCTGAGAGATTTTCGGCATTGAGCCTGATCATGATCGCCTTCTGGCAGGATGAGGCCTGCCTCATAAAAAAATCCGTTTTCGTCCTTCGTCGGTCTGGCGCCTTTCTTAGAAATTATCTATAAGACCTGCAACCACGCCAGCGGCCGGCGTGAAGTTCATCCTTGTGCCGAACTTGGACATTGCGAGGAGCGATGTTCACGTGCGGACAGCGGAAATGGTCGTACCCGCATCCTGATGTGCATGAAGTGCATAGGCGTCCGCACGATTGTGTTGGCTATCAGAATATGCGGGGTTTCTATCCGTGGCTAAATCTCTCGACAGTTTCAATTGCCGGTCGGTCCTGACCGTCGACGGCAAGGACTATGTCTACTACAGCATCCCGAAGGCCGAAGCGAATGGCCTGACGGGTGTGTCGAAACTCCCCTACTCCATGAAAGTCCTGCTGGAGAACCTTCTCCGCAACGAGGATGGCCGCTCGGTCACCAAGAAGGACATCCAGGCCGTCGCCGAATGGCTGACCAACAAGGGGCTGGCCGAAGCGGAAATCGCCTACCGCCCGGCCCGCGTGCTGATGCAGGACTTCACCGGCGTTCCCGCTGTCGTCGACCTTGCCGCCATGCGCGATGCCATGGTCAATCTCGGCGGTGATCCGGAAAAGATCAACCCGCTGGTTCCCGTCGACCTCGTCATCGACCACTCGGTCATCGTCGATGAATTCGGCACGCCGACGGCCTTTGCCCGCAACGTTGAACTGGAGTACCAGCGCAACGGCGAGCGTTATCGCTTCCTGAAGTGGGGCCAGCAGGCCTTCAAGAACTTCCGCGTCGTTCCCCCGGGCACCGGCATCTGTCACCAGGTCAATCTGGAATACCTCGGCCAGACCGTCTGGACCAAGGATGAGGACGGCGAAACAACGGCTTATCCGGATACCTGCGTCGGCACGGACAGCCACACCACGATGATCAACGGTCTAGGCGTACTTGGTTGGGGCGTTGGCGGCATCGAAGCCGAAGCCGCCATGCTCGGCCAGCCCGTCTCCATGCTTCTGCCTGAAGTGATCGGCTTCAAGCTGACCGGCAAGGTGAAGGAAGGCGTGACCGCGACTGACCTCGTGCTGACCGTCGTGCAGATGCTGCGCAAGAAGGGCGTCGTTTCGAAGTTCGTCGAATTCTTCGGCCCCGGCCTCGACTCGATGTCGCTCGCCGACCGCGCAACGATCGGCAACATGGGTCCGGAATATGGCGCGACCTGTGGCTTCTTCCCGGTCGATGGCGAAACCATCAACTATCTGACCATGTCGGGCCGCACCAAGGACCGCATCGCCCTGGTGGAATCCTACTCCAAGGCGCAGGGCATGTGGCGCGACAGCGATGGATCGGACCTCGTCTTCACCGACACGCTTGAGCTCGACCTCGGCGATGTTGTTCCGTCCATGGCCGGCCCGAAGCGTCCGGAAGGCCGCCTGCCGCTCGAAACCATCGCACCCAACTTCGCAACCGCGCTGGAAACCGACTACAAGAAGCCGGGCCAGCTGACCAATCGTTACGCTGTCGAAGGCACCGATTATGACATTGGTCACGGTGACGTTGCCATTGCCGCTATCACCTCCTGCACCAACACCTCGAACCCGAGCGTGCTGATTGCGGCCGGTCTTCTCGCCCGCAACGCCGTTGCCAAGGGCCTGAAGTCCAAGCCGTGGGTCAAGACCTCGCTCGCACCGGGATCTCAGGTTGTCGGCGAATACCTGGCCAAGTCCGGCCTGCAGGTCTCGCTCGACGCACTCGGCTTCAATCTGGTCGGCTTCGGCTGCACGACCTGCATCGGCAATTCCGGCCCTCTGCCGGCGCCGATCTCCAAGACGATCAACGACAAGGGCCTGATCACGGCCGGCGTCCTCTCGGGCAACCGTAACTTCGAAGGTCGTATCTCTCCGGACGTTCAGGCCAACTACCTGGCCTCCCCGCCGCTGGTCGTCGCCTACGCGCTCGCCGGCACCGTCCAGAAGGACCTGACCACCGAGCCGCTCGGCGAAGACCAGAACGGCAACCCGGTCTACCTCAAGGACATTTGGCCGACCTCGCACGAAATTCAGGAATTCATCCTGAAATACGTCACCCGCGAACTTTACGAATCGAAATATGCCGACGTGTTCAAGGGCGACGCCAACTGGCAGGCCGTTCAGGTTCCCGCTGGCCAGACCTATGCGTGGGACGACAAGTCGACCTATGTGCAGAACCCGCCCTACTTCGTGGGCATGGGCAAGACCGGCTCGGGCCTGAAGAACATCAAGGGCGCCCGCGTGCTTGGGCTGTTCGGCGACAAGATCACCACCGACCACATCTCTCCGGCCGGCTCGATCAAGGCAGCGTCGCCGGCAGGTGCCTACCTGACCGAAAACGGTGTCGCGGTACCGGACTTCAACCAGTACGGCACCCGCCGTGGCAACCATGAAGTCATGATGCGCGGCACGTTTGCCAACATCCGCATCCGCAACCACATGCTCGGCCCGAACGGCAAGGAAGGTGGCTTCACCATCCACTATCCGTCCAAGGAGGAGCTGTCGATTTACGATGCAGCGATGATGTACAAGCAAGAGGGCGTCCCGCTCGTCATCTTCGCCGGTGTCGAATATGGCAATGGTTCGTCGCGTGACTGGGCCGCCAAGGGTACCAATCTGCTCGGCGTCAAGGCCGTGATTGCCCAGTCCTTCGAGCGTATCCACCGTTCGAACCTTGTCGGCATGGGCATCGTGCCCTTCACCTTCGAGGAAGGCACCACCTGGGCCTCGCTGAACCTGAAGGGTGACGAAGTCGTCACGATCGAGGGTCTGGAAGGCGAGATCAAGCCGCGCGAGAAGAAGATCGCCAAGATCACCTACTCGGACGGCACCGTAAAGGACGTACCCCTGCTCTGCCGCATCGACACGCTCGATGAGGTCACCTACATGAACAATGGTGGCATCCTGCAGACCGTTCTGCGCGATCTCGCTGCCTGATAGGTTTCTGTACGCCAGATGAAAAGCCGCCGGGCAACCGGCGGCTTTTTTCATTGCTGCCGGAATGGGAGCGTTGACAAAAATTTCACCCCTTCGTGACTTTGCGCTCGAGGGCGGAGAGGGTATCAGTGCAACGTTCAGGAAAGGCATAGCATCGGCATGTTGCAGGCAAAGACGAGGACAGGCAGACGGACGGCGTGGGCAAGGCTTGCCGCACTGTGTCTGGCACCGTTCATCGGCCTCTCAACAACTGTTGCGATGGCTGACGAATTTGCCACGCCGAAAGGTGTCGTAGAACTCTTTACCTCACAGGGCTGCCGTTCCTGCCCCCCCGCTGACCGCGCCTTCGAGCAGCTGGTCCGGGAAGGCAAGGTTGTCGCTCTGTCCTATCACGTCGACTACTGGAACTACTTGGGCTGGGCCGACACCCTGGCAACCAAGGAAAACACCGCAAGGCAGTACGCTTATGCCAAGGCCTTCGGCCGCAACGGGGTCTACACCCCCCAGGCTGTTCTGAATGGACGCGATCACCTGAAGGGCACCGATGCTGCCGAGGTCAATCGTCGCCTGGACCGGATGAATTCAAGCGGTAGAGGCCTTGTCGTCCCCGTGACGGCCTCTCGCCACGACGACCAATTGTCAATCTCGATTGGTCAGGGATCCGGCAAGGCAAATGTCGTGGTGGTGTATTTCAGCCAAAACCAGACTGTCGAGGTGCTCAAGGGCGAAAACTTCGGGAAGAGACTGGACTACTGGCACAGCGTGAACGACGTCCAGACTGTTGGGATGTGGTACGGAAAATCGCTCGAACTGACGCTTCCCGCGAACCCCATGGGCGACGACAAGAGCGACGGGATCGCCATTCTGCTTCAGGCTGCCGACAAAGCCGGCAATCCGTCCCGAATCATCGGTGCCACCGTGATGATGTCGACGGCAAAAACACTCTGATCTTATGGAAGCAGGAACTTGGTGTGGTCCGGCCCGGAAGCATTGGGGGGCTGGGGGTAAGGGGTCAATGCGCCAGACCGGACCGTTTGGCGCATCGCGCCAACCAAGTTAGTTATATACTATCTCAAAAAACGGCGGCGGTATGTTCAAATTTGGGCATCGGCACATTTATCCGTGTCGACGCGTGACGACGGTCACAGCCGACCAGAAGAGCGCGCTAGAAGCACGCCGTAGTTGTGTCGAGACGGTAGGAAAAACAGGCGGGATGGATCAGGCCAGAAGTGCGTCGTAAGCGCGGACGGACTTTAAGGCGCGCTCAGCGATGATGCTCGCATCGTCACCCGGCTTGTAGAGGCTGGAGCCAAGTCCGAAGGCACGGACGCCGACATTCCAATAGTCCGCGAAGTTTGCGTCTGAGACGCCGCCGACAGCGCCCAGCGGAAGATGTGGCGGCAGGATGGCCTTGATGGCCGCGATGCCGCTCGGTCCGAGCACGCTTGCCGGGAAGAACTTGAGTGCTGCAGCACCGCACTTCGCCGCGAGCAGGGCCTCGGTCGGCGTAAAAACTCCGGGCATTGCGACCATGCCATGCGATACCGCGCGGCGGATCACGTCGGGTTCGACATTCGGGGTGACCAGGAGATTGCCGCCGACATCGTTCAGGCGGTCAACCTGAGCAACCTCCAGAACCGTCCCTGCGCCAATCAGGACATTCGCCGGAGCGCGTTTGCGCGCTTTTTCGATGGAGACGAAGGGATCCGGTGAATTCAACGGAACCTCGATTGCCTCGAAACCGGCTTCGATCAGTACATCGACCGTGACCTCAATTTCCTCCGGCTTGATGCCGCGCAGGATGGCAACGAGATTGCGGCGAAGCGCGGGCCAGGCAACGGAGGCGGTCATGGGCTCAGTCCTTGAATTCGTGATCGAAGAGCGAAAGGGCGGATGCGAGCAGTCCCCGGCGCACAAGCACCCCGCCATCCAGCAGGACGGCTTCCCCGCCGGCCTTGGAGAGGGCCCGCGCATAAAGCCGGGTAAGCTTGCCTGTGCCGATGAGATAGGCCTTTCCGTGGCGCAGGAGGTCATCTCTGATGGCAGCGATCTCGGCGCCGATCAGGAGGCCCGAGAGACGCGCCGCAGGATTGGTCTTGGCATCCGCCGCGAGCAGGCCCTCGGCACGGATGGAAAAGAGGACGGATGTCAGCCCGAAGCCGGGTTCGAGCGCCTGTGAGACAGCCGCCTCGAAGATCTCCGGATCCGCTTCTGCGTCACCTTCCTCAGGCACGGACAGCCGGAGGATCGACTGCCGGCTAATCAGGTTGAACAACTCGCCAGTCATCACCGTCGAGAAGCGACGAACCTGACCACCCTCGACGAGAGCCCACTTGGAATGAGTTCCGGGAAGGCAGAACAGAGCATTGTCCAGACCCTGTTCCAGAGCGCCGGCGAGCTGGGTTTCCTCACCACGCATCACGTCAAACGCACCGCCTTCGCGCTGGCAGACACCAGGCAGGATGTAGACCGGCCGGCTTGCGCCTTCCGGCTGGACGGCATGCTGGAAAAGACCCACGAGAGGCGCCGGGGTCTCAACATAGGGTGCTTCACGCCAGCCTGTGCGGGCGCCTGCCATGCCGGCGATGACCACCGGCAGGTCGGATGATGCACCGAGCGCAGAAAGGTGACTTTCGAGAATGGCGGGGTAGGCAGCCCTGTCCAGGCTGCCCATACCCTCTTCGGATTGTCGTTCACCGATGACCGCGCCCTGGCTGTCGACGAGCCAGATACGCAGGTTGCTGGTGCCCCAATCGACGAGCGCGGCAAACGGTGATGCGGTCACGGCATGTCCTCAGGCGAGATCGGTCGGCAGAAGGGCTGCCGGAATATCCTGGAAGCAGACCGGCCGCAGGAAACGACGGATCGACAGCGTGCCGACAGAGGTGGCGCCAAAGTTTGTGGAGGCCGGGTAGGGGCCGCCGTGAACCATGGAATCGGCCACTTCGACACCGGTCGGGAAACCGTTGGCGAGCACGCGACCGGCCTTGCGCTCCAGGATCGGCATCAGACGTTTTCCAAGCGCTTCGTCACCATCGGCAAGATGGATCGAAGCCGTCAGCTGACCCGACAGGCTGCGCGCCATCGCGACCATCTCGTCCTCGCTATCGGCGACGACGATCAAGCCGAGCGGACCGAAGACCTCTTCGCCCAGCACATGGTTGTCGAGCCAATCCTTCGCCGTCGTCTGGAAAAGGTAAGGCGTGGCGTTGCGCAGGTCGCAAGTGGAGGTGACCAACGAGCGGACACCCTCGGTGCCTGCGATCGTGGTCGCACCCTTGCGATAGGCATCGGCAATACCATCCGTCAGCATGGTCTGGGGACCGACGGCCGAGAGGGCTTCCGTTGCCGTCTCGACAAACCTGTCGGCCTCAGCGCCCTTGAGCAGGACGACGATACCAGGATTGGTGCAGAACTGGCCGGCACCCATGGTGAGCGAACCGACCCAGCCCTTGGCCGTGGTTTCGCCACGGGTCGCGACAGCCTTTGGCAACATGAACATCGGATTGACCGAGCCAAGCTCGCCGAAGAAGGGGATGGGCTCCGGACGCTGGGCGCAAAGATCGAAGAGAGCGCGACCGCCGCCGAGCGAGCCGGTGAAGCCGACAGCCTTGATCAGCGGATGCTGGACGAGGGCCTGACCCACGTCGCGGCTGCCGCCATGCACGAGCGAGAAGACGCCCGGATGGACACCCGTGCGCTTGATCGCAGCATCGATGGCCGCGGCGACGATTTCGCCCGTGCCAGGATGGGCGTCATGCGCCTTGACGACGACAGGGCAGCCTGCAGCGAGAGCAGCAGCCGTATCGCCACCGGCCGTGGAGAAGGCGAGCGGGAAGTTCGAAGCGCCAAAGACAGCAACCGGACCGATCGGGCGCTGAACCAGCTTCAGGTCCGGGCGCGGCAGCGGCTTGCGGTCGGGCAGGGCCTCGTCATGACGACGGTCGAGATAGTCACCCTTGCGGATATGGGCGGCAAACAGGCGAAGCTGCCCGACGGTGCGGCCGCGCTCGCCGATCAGGCGCGCTTCCGGGAGGCCGGTTTCCTGAGAGCCGATTTCGGTGATCGCATCGCCACGCGCATCGATTTCTTCCGCGATCGCGTCAAGGAAAGCGGCTCGCTCTTCGCGCGTGGAATAGGCGTAGGTTTCAAATGCCTCTTCAGCAGCCTTGACTGCCTGATCGACCAGGGCAGGGGTACCCTTGGAGAAGGTGTGTGAGGAGCCCGTGGCAGGCGACGAGGCAAAGGTATCCGTGCTGGCAACCCAGTTACCGGCGATCAGGTGTTTTCCAGTCGGTGTATAGGCCATGAGATGGGCGTCCTTTTTTTGTCAGTCTTCGAAGGGAGCGACGATTTTTCGTTCCCCGCAGAGGAAGGAATCCGCCACGATGCGCAGCGGCTGATAGTCGGTGTCGCTCTGGCGGGAGCGGATGAGTTGGGCGAAGCGTTCGTAGATCCCCGCATATTCACGATCGGGGCCGGACGCCTGTTCTTCACCCCCGATATAGAGTTCCGAACCGCCCTTTGAAAGACGCAGTTCGCCGGCATTCGTCTGGACTGTGATATCCCACGTCTGCGGACCTTCCTGTCGCCAGTCGAATTCCGCAGTAACCGGCGCGCCGTCGACGGTGCGCATGGCGATGGAAGCGGCGATCGGCTGCTTCTTGTTTTCGGGGAACTCGAGAACCGAGTTCTGCACCATGATAGGATCCGGGACGATTTCCGTCAGGATTGACAAGGCGTTGATACCGGGATCGAAGACGCCGAAGCCACCCGGTTCCCAGATCCAGGCCTGGCCGGGATGCCAACGGCGCACGTCTTCCTTCCAGACGATCGAGATCGATTGGATGACCTTGTCGGAAAGCCACTGGCGAGCCGGCTCGACACCGAGCGCGAAACGCGAGTGCCAGGTTGCAAACAAGGTGACGCCAGCCTTGGTCGCGAGCTCCGACAGAGCCTCGGCTTCGCCAAGCGTCGTTGCAGGCGGCTTTTCCATCAGCACATGGCGACCGGCGGCGATAGCAGCCTTGGCCATGTCGAATCGGACTTCAGGCGGAGTGCAAAGCGACACGACCTTGATGTCCGGGCGCGCGGCCAGAAACGCTTCGAAGTCGGTGAAGTTCTCGGCACCCTCGACCTTGCCGTGACGGCTGACGCCAACGGCAACGACGAAGTCCTGACCGCCTTCGATCGACGGAATGTGCTGGTCGCGGGCGATCTTGCCGATACCGACAAGCGCGAGCGGAATACGATCTGCCATCGTCAAGGTCCTCAGTGTGCGTCCTTGCCGACCGGCGAACCGCGGCAGCCCTTCAGGAAATCGAAGTCCGCACCCGTATCGGCACCCTCGACGTGATCATGGAAGAGCTTCGCATAACCGCTTGCCGGCGGCTCGACCGACGGGCGCCAGTCTGCAAGACGGCGCTGCATCTCTTCTTCCGAAATATCAAGGTGAATGCGACGGGCGTCGACATCCAGCTCGATGAAGTCACCATTCTTGACGATCGCGAGCGGACCGCCGCGGGCCGCCTCAGGTGAGGTATGCAGGAGAACGGTCCCATAGGCGGTGCCGGACATGCGGGCATCCGATATGCGCACCATGTCGGTAATGCCCTTGCGCAGCACCTTTGGCGGCAGGCCCATATTGCCGACTTCGGCCATGCCGGGGTAGCCACGCGGACCGCAATTCTTCAGGACCATGACGCAGGTCTCGTCGATATCGAGGGCCTCGTCATCGATCTTCGCCTTGTAGTCGTCAATGTCTTCGAAGACCACGGCGCGGCCACGGTGCTTCATCAGGTGAGCCGAAGCGGCCGACGGCTTCAGGACACAGCCCTTCGGCGCGAGATTGCCCCGTAGAACGACGATACCGCCCTGCTGGGTGAGCGCCTTCTCGACCGGCAGAATGACGTCCTCGTTCCAGTTGCGAACATCCTTGACCTCGTCCCAGATGCTTTCCCCGGAAACCGTCAGTGCATCCTTATGCAATTTGCCGGCTTCGCCAAGGCGCTTGATGACGACGGGCAGACCGCCGGCATAGAAGAACTCTTCCATCAGGTACTGACCCGACGGCATCAGGTTGACAATCGTCGGGATGTCGCGGCCGAGGCGATCCCAGTCATCAAGGGTCAGGTCGATGCCGACGCGGCCCGCCATGGCGAGCAGATGCACGACAGCGTTGGTCGAGCCTCCGATCGCACCATTCACCCGGATGGCGTTTTCGAACGCTTCCTTGGTCATGATGTCGGAAGGCTTCAGGTCGTCCTTGACCATCTGCACGATGCGGCGACCCGAAAGCTGCGCCATCACCTTGCGGCGGCTGTCGACAGCCGGGATCGCGGCATTGCCCGAGAGGGCCATGCCGAGCGCTTCCACCATCGAGGCCATGGTCGAGGCTGTGCCCATGGTGTTGCAGGTACCGCTGGAGCGGGACATGGAGGCCTCGGCTTCGAGGAACTCTTCCTGGGTCATCTCACCAGCCTTCACGGCTTCGGAGAACTTCCAGAGATGCGTGCCGGAACCGACGCGCTCGCCACGGAAATAGCCATTCAGCATCGGACCGCCGGTGACGACGATCGACGGCAGGTCGGTGGAGGCGGCCGCCATGACCAGCGAGGGGGTCGTCTTGTCACAGCCGACAAGCAGCACGGCACCGTCGATCGGCTGGCCGCGCATGGCTTCTTCGACGGCGAGCGCCGCAAGGTTGCGATACATCATCGCCGTCGGGCGGAAGGTGTTTTCCGACGCCGAGAAAACCGGGATCTCGACCGGGAAGCCGCCGGCTTCCCATATGCCAGCCTTCACCTTTTCGGCCAGTTCCCGCAGGTGCCCGTTGCAGGGGGTGAGGTCAGACCATGTATTCAGGATGCCGATGACCGGGCGACCGTCGAACAGGTCATGCGGGTGCCCCTGGTTCTTCATCCAGCCACGATGATAGATCGTGTCGCGGGATGTCCCGCCATACCAGTGCTGGGATCTCAGTTGGCGCGGCCAGGCCGCCGGTTTGAACTTGCTCATGGTTTTTGTCCTGTCTCTGGGAAATGGGCGGGTCGGTTGACCGATCCGCTCAGAGCATCTTCACCTTGACGGTCTCTGCCGCGGCCTTTGCGAGTCGATTGCGCAGCGGAAGACCGAATTGCGGGGACACGATTTCGAACACGTCACCTTCCTGGGTGACGAAGCCGTCAGCGACGGAAAGGGTCGCCGTGCCATACATGTGCACGTGTAGATCTCCCGGCTGGCAGAACAGCGCATACTTGAAGTGATGATACTCCAGGTTTGCGATCGTGTGGGACATGTTGGCCTCACCCGAGAGAAAAGGCTTCTCCCAGACGGTCTGACCGCTGCGGATGATGCGCGAGGTTCCTTCGACGTGATCGGGCAAGGCGCCGACACGCAGCTCGGGTCCAAAGGATGCGGGGCGCAGCTTGGAATGGGCGAGGAACAGGTAGTTGATCTTCTCGGTCACGTGGTCGGAGAATTCATTGGCCACGGAGAAACCGAGACGATGGGCCGTACCGTCGTCTCCGATGATGTAGTAACCCGCCATTTCAGGCTCTTCGCCACCATCGAGGGCAAAGGACGGCGAGACGAGATCTTCGCCAGGCGCGACAGCGTTGAAGCCGTTGCCCTTGTAGAACCACTCGGGCTGAACGCCGATTTCGCCGGGCTTCGGCTTGCCGCCTTCCATGCCCATGCGAAACATCTTCATCGAATCGCTCATGCCGGCGGTGTCAGCATGCATGCTGTCGCGGGCGGATGCCGAACCCGTGTGGGTGAGGCCCGTACCGGTCAGGTACATATGCGCCGGATCGGGATGGCGAACCGGGCAGTCAAGCTCTCCCTCGGCCGCGAGCACAACGAGGTCCACGCTGTCACCCGCGCCCTGCTTTTCGACCAGGGTCGCGACGGTTGTGCCGGCGGCGATCGCGGCTTTGGCGAGGTCGTAAGTGGAGTTGAAACCGGGGACGAGGCGTGCAGCCTCACCCTGGCGGCAAATGACGCCGCCAGTCTTCAATTGCGAGAGAAACATAAGCCTATCCTCAGACTGCTTTGTTCTTGTTGTAAACGTCGAAGAAGACAGCAGCCAAAAGCACGAGGCCCTTGATGAGCTGCTGGTAGTCGATGCCGATACCCATGATCGACATGCCGTTGTTCATGACGCCCATGATGAAGGCGCCGATGACAGCACCGGTGATCTTGCCGACGCCGCCGGACGCCGAGGCGCCGCCGATGAAGCAGGCCGCGATAACGTCGAGTTCGAAGCCGACGCCTGCCTTCGGTGTCGCCGAATTGAGGCGAGCCGCGATGATCATGCCAGCAAGGGCCGCAAGCACGCCCATGTTGACGAAGGCATAGAAGGTCAACCGCTCGGTGTTGATGCCCGAGAGCTTCGCGGCCTTCTCGTTGCCGCCAAGGGCATAAATACGGCGACCGACGGTGGTCCGCGTCGTCACGAAGGAATAGAGCGCGATCAGGACGCCCATGACGACGAGTACGTTCGGAAGGCCGCGATAGGTCGCCAGCTGATAGCCAAGGAAGACCGCGACGACGCTGATGATGCCCATCTGCACGGCAAAGAAGACGAAGGGTTCGTTTTCGGTGCCATGCTCTTCGTTGAGCCGGCGGTTCTTCATCCCGTTGAAGATAGCCAGCGCCACAAGAAGGACGATCACGACGATCGCGACATGGTTGGCGATTCCAGTGGTCTCCACGTCTGTCAGCGGCAGGAAATCCGGGATGAAGCCGGTCGACAGAAGTGTGAATTCCTTGGGGAACGGACCGATCGGGCGTCCACCCAGAACCACATAGGTCAGGCCACGGAACACGAGCATGCCCGCAAGCGTCACGATGAAGGACGGGATCTTTTGATACGCAACCCAGTACCCCTGGGCAGCCCCCATCACGCCGCCGAGCAGCAGACACAGCGGCACGACCAGCGCGAAATGCCAGCCCCACTTAACAAGCATGATCGCCGATATGCCGCCAATGAAGGCGACGATCGAGCCGACCGAAAGGTCGATATGTCCCGCCACGATGATCAGCAACATGCCCAGCGCCATGATGACGATGAACGAGTTCTGCAGCACCAGATTGGTGATGTTGACCGGACGGAAGAGAACGCCGTTGGTCAAAAACTGGAACAGCAGCATGATGACGACGAGCGCAAGCAGCAGTCCATATTCGCGGATGTTGTTGCGCAGGTAGTCGCCTACGGAGACCTTGGGGGTTTCGGTTCTTGTGTCGATGGCCATTAGTGTTTCTCCCCAGAGCGCATGATGGCACGCATGATGGTCTCTTGGCTTGCTTCTTCCTTGGACAGTTCCGCGACGATGCGTCCCTCGTTCATGACGTAGATGCGATCGCAGGTGCCGAGCAGTTCGGGCATCTCCGACGAGATCATCAGAATGCCCTTACCTTCGGCAGCAAGCTGGTTGATGATGGTATAGATTTCGAATTTGGCTCCGACGTCGATGCCGCGTGTCGGCTCGTCGAGAATGAGGATTTCAGGGTTCGTAAACAGCCACTTCGACAGCACGACCTTCTGCTGGTTGCCGCCGGAAAGGTTCACGGCCTCCTGGTAGATCGAGTGCGACCGGATCCGCAGCTTCTGTCGATAGTCGGCAGCAACCTTGGCTTCCTTGCGGTCATCGATGATGGTGCCGTTTGACACACCATTGAGATTGGCGAGCGTGGTGTTTTCCTTGATGTTGTTCTGCAGCACAAGACCGAGATGCTTGCGGTCTTCCGTGACATAGGCGAGGCCGGCATCGATCGCCTTGGGGATCGTCGAGACATCGACCGGCTTGCCGTGCATCGAAACGTCACCGGTAATCCTGTGACCCCAGGACTTGCCGAAAATGCTCATCGCGGTCTCGGTGCGCCCGGCACCCATCAGGCCCGCAATACCCACGACTTCACCAGCACGAACGTTGAACGCGACATCGTGGAGGAACTGACGGTCGCGGTGGTTCTGGTGGAATACGTTCCAGTTCTTCACCTCGAGCAGCACATCGCCGATCTTCGGCTGGCGCTTCGGATAGCGGTCTTCCATGTCACGGCCGACCATGCCCTTGATGATCCGGTCTTCCGTGATCTCCTGGGTGTGACAGTCGAGAGTTTCGACCGTGCCACCATCGCGCAGGATGGTGATCTGGTCGGCAACCTTACGGATTTCGTTGAGCTTGTGGGAGATGATGATCGAGGTCATCCCCTGCTTGCGGAACTCCATCAGAAGCGTCAGCAGTGCGTCGGAATCCGTTTCGTTCAACGAGGCCGTCGGTTCGTCGAGGATCAGCAGCTTGACCTTCTTTGACAGGGCCTTGGCGATTTCAACGAGCTGCTGCTTGCCAACGCCGATATCCGTGATGCGCGTCGAGGGCGCGTCTTTCAGTCCCACCTTCGCCAGCAGCTCTTTCGTCCGCGCAAAGGTCTGGGGCCAATGGATCACACCCTTCTGGGCGATCTCGTTGCCGAGGAAGATGTTTTCGGCAATCGACAGGAGCGGCACGAGAGCCAGTTCCTGGTGAATGATGATGATGCCGAGTTCCTCGCTGTCGGAAATCCGGCCGAAACGACGGACCTTGCCGTCATAAAAGATGTCGCCGTCATAGGTTCCAGCGGGATAAACGCCGCTCAGTACCTTCATCAGCGTCGATTTGCCGGCGCCGTTTTCGCCGACCAGTGCGTGAATCTCGCCCTCGCGCACCTTGAAGCTGACATTGTCCAACGCCTTGACGCCGGGGAATGTCTTCGTGATGCCACGCATCTCGAGAATGATGTTGTCCATGTGCAGAATTCCGGCGCCCATTCAGCGATCCCTGAAAGATCTAGCCGACGTCGCGAGCTCCCTCAATGCGTATAGAAAATGGGTCCGCGACTCGTCGCGGACCCGGACATGATCCGAGGGATCAGTTGTCGATCTGATCGGCCGTGTAGTAGCCGGCATTGACCAGAACGTCCTTGGCATTGGCCTTGTCAAGCGCGACGGGCTTCAGCAGGTAGGACGGAACGACCTTGACGCCATTGTTGTAGGTCTTGTCGTCGTTGATCTCGGGGGTCTTGCCTTCCATGATGGCTTCGACCATCGAAACGGCGACCTTCGCGAGTTCGCGCGTGTCCTTGAACACGGTCGAATACTGCTCGTCTGCGAGCATCGACTTGATCGACGGAAGCTCGGCGTCCTGACCGGTGACCACAGGCATGGTCATGTCGCCCGAACCGTAGCCTACGCCCTTGAGAGCCGAAAGGATGCCGATCGAGAGACCGTCATACGGAGACAGAGCGCCGTTCAGCTTGTCTTCGGTGTAGGTCGAGGACAGCAGGTTTTCCATGCGCGCCTGGGCAACGGTGCCGTCCCAACGCAGGGTACCGACCTGGTCCATACCCATCTGGCCCGACTTGACGACGATGTCGCCGCTGTCGATCAGGGGCTGGAGAACCGACATTGCGCCGTCGTAGAAGAAGAAGGCGTTGTTATCATCCGGCGAACCGCCGAAGAGTTCTACGTTCCATGGCTTGGTGTCCGGGAACTTGGCCTTGAGGCCGTCCACGAGGCTGGTTGCCTGGAGAACGCCGACCTGGAAGTTGTCGAAGGTGGCGTAGTAGTCGACATTGCCGGAATCGCGGATCAGGCGGTCATAAGCGATGACCTTTACGCCGGCGTCTGCAGCCTTCTGCAGGATGTCGGACAGGGTCGTGCCGTCGATGGCGCCGATCACGAGAACCTTGGCACCCTTGGTGACCATGTTTTCGATCTGGGCAAGCTGGTTCGGGATGTCGTCGTCAGCAAACTGCAGGTCCGGGGTGTAGCCGGCTTCCGAGAACAGCTTTTCCATGGTCTCGCCGTCCGAGATCCAACGGGTAGACGTCTTCGTCGGCATGGAAATGCCGACCATGCCCTTGTCCTGTGCGAAGGACATTGGCGTAAAGGATGCGATGCCGATTGCGAAAGACGCAATCATGGCTCCAAGTTTCTTCATGGTAACCTCCCTGGTCATACCGTGCGGGGCCAAGCTCCTCCTGGCACTCGCTGAAACAAGAACGGACGGCTGACCCAGCAGCCCCCCAGCTCCGTGGCGAGTCTTATCGCGGCCGATATACCGATCAAATGATTATTTTGACTTTCTCCATACCATGGTTGATATGTGATTTATGGCCGAGATTCACGTTCATCGCTTGCAACCGAAGCACCTCAATCTCATTCGCTCCATTGCCGAACTGGGTCAGTTGAGTCTGGCCGCTCAGGAGCTTGCGCTGACCCAACCGGCGGCCTCCCGCATGCTGGGAGAGATCGAGCGCTACGTCGGGTCGCCCATTTTCGTTCGCACACCCAAGGGGATGGAGCCGACCGCCGTCGGCAGCGCGCTGGCTCGCCGCGCGCAGAACGTACTGGAAGAAATGCGCGAAGCGGCGCGCGAAGTCGAAGCAATCCAGCGGGGGCTGACGGGCAAGGTCAGGATAGGAGCGGTCACGGGAGGCGCTGTCGGGCATGTCGTCCCTGCAATCCGCGCCCTGAAGGCGGAGACATCGACGGTCGACATCCACGTCAATGTGGCGCCCAGTGGCGAAATGATCCGCGATCTGCTGTCAGGCCAGTACGACTTCGTGCTGGGACGGATTCCTGCGGGCATCGACGCACGCCAGTTTCACGTGGAAGGGGCAACGATGGAGGAGATGGAGATCGTCGTCCATCGCACGCATCCCCTGGTGAACGTCGACAGCCTGAATATATCCGACATGACGCATTTCCCCTGGGTGATGCAGGCTCCAGGGACGCCCTTGCGCCAGGCAGTGGAGAATGTCTTCATCGAAGAAGGCGTGCCGATCCCGCGCAACATCGTCAATACGACCTCGCTGCTTGTCATGATTGCGATGCTGGCCTCGTCGAACGCGATCGCACCCATGTCACGCGAGGTCTCGGATCTTCTTTGCCGGCAGACCCCCGTCGGTGATCTGACCACGCTGCGACTGGACACGCCCATCGAGGTTACGCCCTATCACCTGATCACCCTCAGCGGTAAGCGCCTGTCGCCGATCGCTGCGCGGCTTCGCGAACTCCTGCTCCGTCACTTCCTCAGCAGGGGGCGCTGAAACGATCCCGACGCCGGACGTCGCAACACCCGACATGCTTGCAATTTCAGGCATGTCAGGCACACTGTTACCTATCCGTCATAAATCGGAGCCCGTGGAGCATTGACGACAGAGCAGCCGGAGGGGCAGCGCCACGACGACGAGGGGGCAGACACGACGGCCGCTTCTGTCGTTGATCTCGGTGTCTATAGACAGGCGCTCGACCCCTTACCCGTCACCTTCCACCGCCGTGAACTCGACGCCATTCTTTGGATCTACGGCCTCATGGTCGGAGAGGGCGAATGGCGCGACTACGCGATCGATCACCTGAAGGACAAGGCCGTATTTTCCGTCTTCAAGCGGTCGGGCGAGTTTCCGCTCTACCGAATTGAGAAAAATCCGAAGCTCGCCGCCAAGCAGGGCGCATTCTCCGTCATCGCCACAGACGGACGAATTCTCAAGCGCGGCCATGATCTGCGCCAGGTGCTGAAGGTCTTCGACAAGGCGCTCAAGGCACTGGACTGACGCTCAACGCATCGTGCCCGGATAGGCAGACAGATCCGGCATGGTCGCACTGCCCTCGCCCAATGCCTTTTGCATGAAGACGGTGTCGAGCCAGAGACCGTGCTTGAAGCCCGTTGCACTCAAAGCGCCAGCGAGTTCGAAGCCACAACTGCGATGGACGGCCATTGACGCCTCGCTCGCGCCACCGATCACGGCAACCATCTGCCGGAAACCCAGGGCCTCGCATTGATCGAGCAGTGTCACGAGCAAGGTCTTCCCGACGCCGCGCCCACGGGCCTGGGGGTGGATGTAGATGGCATCCTCCACAAGCCATCGATAGGCAGGTCTGGTCCGAAACGCCGATGCATAGGCGTATCCCAGCAATTGCCCGTAAGGATCGATTGCAGCCAGGTAGGGATACCCCTTCTCCGTGAGATCCCGATGCCGTGATGACATCTCGTCGAGGGTAGGCGGTGTGAACTCATAGCTCGCCGTCCCGTGGGTGACGGCGTCGGCGTAGATTTCCGTCACGGCGGGAAGGTCCCCAGATCTCAACTCACGAATTTCAAGGCTCATGCAATATGCTCCGGTGATTGCGACTGTTTTTTCACGCCGGAAATGTCGAGGCAAGCGCGACCGTGTCGTGGTGATAAAAGGCCACTCAACCGGTCGGCATTCGCTTTTCGACGAAGCCCGCCGGTGCTCGGCTTGACTCGCGCCGAAAACCTTGTAATGCCTCGCCGCGAAGAGGAATTCGGTCCATGCACGCTTTCGGGCAACCCTTTGCGGTCTTCCAACTCCTGCAGCTTTCCGCTGCAGGCTGCGCATGCCTTTCTCTTGCATCCACGACCAAGGCCAAAACGACGACGAAAACCGTCTGACGTCTTCGGCCACCGCTCTCTCCCCGGCACGGCCGGGGACAAGGAAGGTTGCGCACAAGTCGCGAACTTCCCCCTCACCATCCGCGGAGAGACAGAAAGAGAGCATTGACATGGGTTTCAAGATTGCAGTCGTAGGCGCCACCGGCAATGTCGGTCGCGAAATGCTGAACATCCTTTCCGAACGTGGCTTTCCGGCATCGGAAGTCGTGGCGCTCGCGTCCGCCCGTTCCCAGGGGACCGAAGTCTCTTTCGGTGACAAGGTCCTGAAGGTTTCGAACCTCGACAACTACGATTTTTCCAACACCGACATCTGCCTGATGTCGGCCGGCGGCACGATCTCGCAGAAGTGGTCGCCGAAGATCGGCGCTCAGGGTTGCGTCGTCATCGACAACTCCTCGGCCTGGCGTTACGATTCCGACGTTCCGCTGATCGTCCCGGAAGTGAACCCGGACGCCATCGTAGACTTCAGGAAGCGCAACATCATCGCCAACCCGAATTGCTCGACCGCACAGTTGGTCGTGGCGCTGAAGCCCCTGCATGACTTCGCCAAGATCAAGCGTATCGTCGTCTCGACCTACCAATCCGTCTCCGGCGCCGGCAAGGAAGGCATGGACGAACTCTTCACCCAGACCCGCGCCGTCTTCGTCGCCGATCCCGTCGAAGCGAAGAAGTTCACCAAGCGCATCGCCTTCAACGTCATTCCACACATCGATAGCTTCATGGAAGACGGCTACACGAAGGAAGAGTGGAAGGTCCTGGCCGAAACCAAGAAGATGCTCGACACGAAGATCAAGGTGACCTGCACCGCCGTACGCGTCCCGGTCTTCATCGGCCATTCGGAATCGGTCAACATCGAATTCGAAAACGAAATCACTGCAGACCAGGCCCGCGACATCCTGCGCGAAGCGCCGGGTTGCCTCGTCATCGACAAGCATGAGAACGGTGGCTACATCACCCCCGTCGAATGCGCTGGCGAAGACGCGACCTATATTTCCCGCATTCGTGAAGACGCCACCGTCGAGAACGGCCTCAACATGTGGATCGTCTCCGACAACCTGCGCAAGGGTGCGGCTCTCAACACCATCCAGATCGCGGAACTTCTGGTCAATCGCGGCCTGATCAAGCCGCGCGCGACCGCCTGACAGCCAATCGCCGAGGCTTCCCGTTCACACAATGGGAAGCCTCGACCGGACCCTTCAGGCGAATGTGATCCAAATTGAGACCTCCGAGGCCCTACATTAGCGTCGGATGGATGACACGATCCACTTTCGCTGGCATGGTGCGGCCGAATCGACAAGATCCACAGTCCGTAACGAGGCATGAATGCGACTGACATCAACCCTGTCGGCAGCCCTGATTTCCGTAGTCGCCTTGACGGCCGGCGCGGGATCGGCAGACGCCGCCGCTTGCAGCAACACCTCAGCAGGCTTCGAGGAATGGAGCGCAGCCTTCAAGCAAGGAGCGGCGGCCCAGGGCTTCAACCCGCGCATGCTCGACAAGGTCTTTTCGACGGTCAGATACAGCCGCAGTACGATCAGCGCCGACCGCGGCCAGAAGAGCTTCAAGCTTTCCTTCGAGCAGTTCATGCAGAAGCGCGGTGGCCAGACGATCATCAATCGCGGCAAGACAATGAAGAAGAACAACGCCGCTCTGTTCTCGCGACTTGAGCAGCGCTACGGTGTTCCCGCCGGCCCACTGATTGCGATCTGGGGCATGGAAACGGGTTTCGGTTCCTTCCTCGGCAAGGAACACACCCTGTCTGCCGTCGCCACCCTGGCCTTCGATTGCCGCCGCAGTGAATTCTTCACCGACCAGTTCTATGCGGCTCTGGAACTCGTCCAGGCCGGAAATCTCGACGTGAACGCCAAGGGCGCTGCTCATGGCGAGATCGGCCAGACGCAATTCCTGCCGCGCAACGTCGTACGGTTTGGCACGGATGGGGATGGCGACGGCCATATCGATATGGTTCGCTCACGCTCGGATGCGCTCGCATCGACCGCGAACTTCCTCAGGGGTCACGGCTGGCAGCCGGGCGCGGGCTATCAGCAGGGCGAACCGAACTTTGCTGCCATCCAGGGCTGGAATGCCGCAAAGGTCTATCAGCAGGCCATCGCCCATATCGGCGCGCAGATCGACGCCCAGTAAGACAGGCTCTATTGAACCTTCAACGGCGGCTTCGGGCCGCCGTCATCGTTTTATGGTCAGGTCGCGTCCAGGCCTTCGACAGGCAGGCTTTCCTCAGGCTCGATCCGGGCAAAATCCTGCGTCTGCGGATCCATGAGCCACAATTCCCCATTGCTGATGTCGAACCAGGCTCCGTGGATACGCAGCTTGCCGCGCTCCTCGAGAATTCGCACGCAGGGGAATGTCCTCAGATTGGAAATGGAGTTTCGGATCGAGATCCGTTCCAGCGCGGTCTGACGCTCGCCCGAGGTCATCTGCGAGTTGCCCTGGATTTGCTCCGCCGCCGGTGCGACCAGGTTCATCCACTTCCCGATGAAATCGCCGGGCGACAGGGGCTCGGAATTTGGATCAAGGGCCGCCGTTATACCGCCACAACGACCATGTCCCATGACGATGATGTCACGAACCCTGAGCGCCTGCACGGCGAATTCCAGCGCGGCTGACGTCGAGTGATACTGCCCGTCCGGCTCATAGGGTGGCACCATGTTCGCCACGTTGCGAACGACGAAGAGTTCGCCCGGCACGGAATCGAAGATCATCTCCGGCGCGGCGCGGGAATCGCAGCAGGCAACCACGAGCGTGTGAGGCTTTTGCCCCTGCTCTGCGAGTGCCCGATAGCGATCGCGCTGGTCGAGATATCGGCCGCCCATGAAGTTGCGATAACCGGTGAGAAGTGCAGAAGGAAATTGGCTCATAGCTATCGATTACAGCGCAAGAAAGAGCATGGCAACACATGTAAAACGGCGTTTCCACGGAGGCTTCACTGCGGTCTGCCCGGTTTCCGTTGAGCCGGGTGCATAAGACGACGGATTTGCACCATGGCCATGGGTGTCGAAAGGCTTGAGGCATCACTCTCCAGCGCGAGTTCATCACCGCCTCGCTTTGCGGTACGCGCAAGGATCTCGAATACACTGGCCGTCGCCGTCTGAAGTGCCCTCTCCTCGTCCATGCCGGCCAGAAGGCGCGCAAGGAAAACCGCAGCAAGCAGATCTCCGAGGCCGTTCGGCGGATTGTCGATGAGCCTGTGTTCTGCAAGCAGGGCAGAGCGACCACTGAGCAGGAGATTGCCGGTGCCACCGGCCATCATGGGCACGGCCGAGGTAACCAGCATGCGTTTCGGGCCGAGCGTCAGCGCAGAATCGATGATGGCCTGATTGCTCGCGAGTTCGGCGCCGCCTGCCAGCCATTGCAGTTCGTATCGGTTGGGCGTAGCGATGTCGGCCATCGGGATCAGGTGGTCGCGGATCGCCGAAGCGGTCTCGACGGGAACGTAAAGACCTCCGAGATCTCCCATGACGGGATCGCAGACATAGATGAGATCAGGATTCTGTTGTCTGGCGGCCGCAACGAGACGCTGGACGGCAACCGGCTGGCGCGACGAGCCGAAGTAGCCCGACAAAACGGCCGAAACTTCACCGAGCCACGGGGCCCTGATCAGATCGTCGATGGCATGGTCGAAGTCGTCATCGGAAAATTGCAGACGCGTGGACGGCCCATGGCCGGGATGCCAGGGAAGGACGATCGTAGGCAGGGCCCAGACCGGGTGCCCGAGGGTCTCCAGCGCAAATACAGCCGCCCGGTTCCCCACCGATCCACGAACGACATGACTGGAAATGACAATGACGGCTCCATCGGGTTTTCGGTTCATTTTACGCGATTCCGCTCCACAACCGGTCATAAGGCCCGTCACATCGGCCATTTTTGACAAAATTTCTCGGAAAGCACAAATTCAACCGCATATTTTTGCCTGATTTTTTCATATGCATGATCCATACATACTTTCGCAAATCATTTGCGCGACATTACGCGAAACGACGCAAGCTTCGGAGGGGTAAATGGGCAGGACGGGCATCACCAAGCGGGACGAACTTCTGGAAAAGGCGGCGGAAACGGCCCGCAGCCTCGGTGGAGAATTCCTTGCACCCGCCGTGATCTTCGGCAGGGCCAGCAACGACGATATCGATCGCTATGACGCATCCATGCTCGCACGGTCGGCAGCCAGGGCAGCTGGCGATATCGCGGGCTGGGATCGCCAGACCCCGCACATCCGGATCGAGGCCATCGACGGCGTGAGCCCCCTCGGCGTACCCGTAAGCGTGTTGTCGATCGTCGACCACAACAAGTCCTTCCTCTACGATTCGCTGATGGGCGAGGTCACCAGCCACTTTCGCGACATCTATATGGCGGTGCATCCAATCCTTGCCGTGACTCCGCGCGGTGAGATCTCACTGTCGAACCCGGACTCGGTTCCCGAAGGCGCAATCAAGGTGAGCTATATCCAGCTCCATCTCGCGCCGCTGACTGAAGAACAATCCGCCGACCTCATCCAGAGGCTCCAGCACGTACTCGGCCAAGTCAAGATGGCAGCGACCGACTGGAAGCCGATGCTGAGCCTGCTGGAGAACGCGCTTTCGGACCTGCGCGATCTCTCCGCCGGCAGGAACGAACCGGAGCGCGACGAGGCAGTCGCGTTTCTGGAATGGCTGCGCAACAACAACTTCACCTTTCTCGGCATGCGTGAATATGTCTATTCGGGCGATGGCGCCAATGCGACAGTGGAGCGCGACAAGGGCAGTGGCCTCGGCATTCTTTCCGATCCCAATGTTCTGGTACTTCGCCAGGGTCAAAATCATGTGACGACGACGCCGGAGATTCTGGCCTTTCTTCAGGGACCGGACTTCCTCATCGTCACCAAGGCGAATGTCAAATCAGTCGTTCATCGACGCGCCTACATGGACTACGTCGGGATCAAGCGGTTTGGACCGAACGGCAAGGTTGTCGGCGAACTTCGCATCGTCGGTCTTTTCACGGCAACCGCCTACACCAGATCCATCAATCAGATCCCGCTCCTGAGGGCAAAAGTCGAGAAGGTCGTCTCCTATTTCGACTTTGACCCGCGCAGCCATTCCGGGCGCATGCTGCAGAACACGCTGGAAAACTATCCCCGCGACGACCTCTTCCAGATCACCCCGGATCTTCTGGCGAAGTTCTGCGAACAGATCAACGACCTGTCAGAGCGCCCCCGCGTCCGCGTATTGCCGCGCATCGACCATTTCGACCGCTTCGTGTCTCTGATCGTCTACGTGCCGCGCGAAGACTACAATTCCATGGTCCGCGAAAAGATCGGCCTTTATTTCCAGTCCGTTTACAACGGCCATGTATCCGCCTTCTACCCGGCCTTCCCGGAAGGCGGGGTCGCACGCGTACACATCATCATTGGCCGGCGCGAGGGCGCCACACCGCAGATCCCCCAGGCGACCCTTGAGGACGCAGTTCGTGAGATCACCGCCCGCTGGACGGATCGGTTTTCAGCGCTGGCCGGTGCCGGAGCACCTGCACTCGACGTGGGCCAGGCTTTTCAGGAAGCCTTTACCCCGGAAGAAGCCGTCAGCGACCTCAAGCACATCAAGGCATGCCTGGCCGGGGCCCCGCTTTCACTGGAATTCCACCAGGTCGCAGGCGAACAGGGACCACTCCTCTACCTCAAGATCTTTCACGCCGGGGACCATCTGCCGCTTTCCCGCCGCGTACCGCTTTTGGAGAACCTCGGCTTCCGCGTCATCAGCGAGCGCACCTTCGACATTGACGTCAGGCAATCCGATGGGACGCAGCCCACCGTTGTCCTGCACAACATGGAGCTGCAGACGCCAGACGGCGTCACATTCGACATGGCACGGCATGGCAATCAGGTGCAGGAAGCCTTCATCGCCGCCTTCACCGGCGCCGTCGACAACGATGCCTTCAATCGCCTTATTCTCGCAGCCGGCGTGAACGCGCGTGAGGCATCAGTTCTCAGGGCCTATGCCGCTTATCTGCGCCAGGCCGGCGCAGTGTATTCTCTCACCTACATGGCAGAAACGCTGACGAAGCACCCGGCTATCGCCGCCGATCTCGTTACCCTGTTCTGCAACCGTTTCGATGTTGCGCTGGCAGAGAAGATCCGCAAAAGCAGGCAGAGTGAGCTATTGCAGGCTCTCGAGACCAAACTGACAGACGTCAAGAGCCTCGATGAGGACCGCATCCTGCGTCGCTACATCAACGTGATAGAGGCGACGCTGCGCACCAACTTCTTCCAGATGGGCTACCGCCAGAGCGATCGTCCCATGCTCGCCTTCAAGTTCGATCCCCACCAGTTGGAGGGGCTGCCGGAGCCGCGCCCCTTCCGCGAAATCTTCATTTACGGCGTCGAGGTCGAAGGCGTGCACCTTCGCTTTGGCAAGGTCGCCCGTGGCGGCCTCCGCTGGTCGGATCGCGCCCAAGATTACCGAACGGAAGTGCTCGGTCTCGTCAAGGCGCAGCAGGTGAAGAACGCCGTCATCGTGCCCGTTGGGGCCAAGGGCGGCTTCTTCCCGAAGCAATTGCCGCCCGCCAGCAACCGTGAGGCCTGGTTTGCCGCCGGAACGGAGGCCTACAAGACCTATATCCGCACTCTGCTGTCGATCACCGACAACATCGTCGCCGGCGAAATCGTCCCGCCATCCGATACGCTTCGGCCGGATGGCGACGATCCCTACTTCGTTGTCGCGGCCGACAAGGGCACGGCAACCTTCTCCGACACCGCCAACGGCCTCGCGCAGGAGGCCGGCTTCTGGCTCGACGACGCCTTCGCGTCGGGAGGGTCTGCCGGCTACGACCACAAGAAGATGGGTATCACCGCGCGCGGAGCCTGGGAAACGGTCAAACGGCATTTCCGCGAAATCGACACCGACATCCAGACGACACCATTCACGGTAGCAGGCGTCGGCGACATGTCTGGTGACGTCTTCGGCAACGGCATGCTGCTGTCGGAAAAGATCCGGTTGATCGCGGCCTTCGACCACCGCGACATCTTCATCGATCCCAACCCAGATCCGGCCATCTCCTTTGCGGAGCGCAAGCGCGTGTTCGACCTGCCTCGGTCCAGCTGGCAGGATTATGACCGTTCGACCCTGTCTCCGGGCGCCATGATCATCTCGCGCGCGGAAAAATCCGTGAAGCTGACGCCGGAGGCCGCAGCTGCCATCGGCCTGGGCAGTGGATCCACCACACCGATGGAGATCATCACCGCGATCCTCAAGGCACCGGTCGATCTTCTCTGGTTCGGTGGCATCGGGACCTACATCAAGGCCGCAGCGGAAACGGATGCCGAGGTCGGGGACCGCGCAAACGATGCAATCCGCATCAATGCGACCGATGTTCGTGCCAAGGTCATCGGCGAGGGCGCCAATCTCGGCGTCACCCAGAAGGGTCGCATTGCCTATGCGTTGAACGGCGGTCGCTGCAATTCCGACGCGATCGACAACTCGGCCGGCGTGAACTCCTCAGACGTCGAGGTCAATATCAAGGTCGCACTGAGCCCTGCCATGCTGGAGGGGCGCCTGCCCCGCGAGGAGCGCAATGTTCTGCTGGCCCAGATGACCGATGAAGTCGCCGATCTGGTCCTGCGCAACAACTATCTCCAGTCGCTGGCCATCTCGTTGACGGAAGCCAAGGAGGCGGGCAACCGGGAGGAACTGAGCCGGCTGATGGACTATCTCGAGGGCATGGGACGCCTCAATCGCAAGGTCGAGACACTGCCGGATGCCGCTGCCGTTGCCGAACGTTATGTCTCGGGCAAGGGCCTCACACGGCCGGAAATCGGCGTGCTCCTCTCCTATGCGAAGATTGTGCTCTTCGACCAGCTGACCGAATCCGCACTGCCGGATGATCCCTACTGTGAAACGACACTCGCCAACTATTTCCCGGCCGCGATGCGCAAGACCTTCGGCGCCGATATCGCCAGCCATCGCCTGCGCCGGGAGATCATCGCGACTGTGCTCGCCAATCATGCGATCAACCGGGGTGGTCCGGGCTTCGTGGTATCGGTCTGCGACGCGACAGGCAGCTCACCGGACGAGGTTGTCAAGGCAGCGCTCGTGACACGTGACGCCCTCGGCCTCACTGCACTTTGGGACAAGATCGACGCGCTGGACGCCAGAATTCCGGGGCGCACCCAGAACAGGCTCTATGCGATCGTTTCCGAGGTCTACTCGACGATGACCCGGCTCCTGCTGGAAACTGGCCTCGCCAAGGGACCAGTCGGCGATGCTGTCGCACAGCTGACCACAGCCGTGGCAGCAGCAGGACCGGTCTTCAAAAAGACGGTTCCTGCCCCGCTGCGGCAGCATTTCGACGACCAGATCGCGGTGCTCATGGAGGCCGGTGCGCCATCGGCCTTGGCCACCGAAGTGGTCAACCTCCAGACCATGCAGCTCCTGCCGGAAATCCTGCAGATCGCCGAACGGACGGGAGCCGACTTCGCGACATCCATGCGCGGCTTCTTCGCCGTGTCGGAGGCCTTCCGCATCGGCCGTATCGTCGAGAACGCCGGTCGGATCCAGACGACGGATCACTATGACAGCCTGGCTCTGACACGCAGTCTCGATCGGATCGGCCAGGCGCGCCGGCAGATCGTCTGCACAGCCCTGACAAGCCATGGCAAGGAGGCACAGCCGGTCGATGCGTGGATTGCCACCGACAGGACCCGGGTCGAACGGATCGGCAAGGAGCTCGCTTCGATCGTCGACAGCGGTGAACCGAGCATCTCCAAACTTGCGGTTGCCGCCGGGCTGCTTGGCGATCTTGCGCAAGACCACATGAGGTGACACTGTCCCGGGCCTGAGAGCCTTTTGGGGGTGCGCGTGACGACAAGTGTAAACGTAGGATCCAGCCACCGCCCCATCGACAAAGGGGTCCGTGGCTGGATGTTTTTCGACTGGGCGGCCCAGCCGTTCTTTACTGTCGTGACGACCTTCATCTTCGGCCCATATTTTGTTGCGCGCATGACCGATGATCCGGTCAGCGCGCAGACCGCCTGGAGCAATGCGGCGACGATTTCCGGCGTCATCATCGCTTTGCTCGCACCGATCCTCGGCTCCATCGCGGATGAATCCGGGGCCCGAAAGCCCTGGATTGCCGTTTTCGCGGTCGTCAAGATCATCTGCCTTGCCCTGCTATGGACGGCCGCTCCCGGTTCATCCGTGGCTTTTGTAATGCTCTTGATCATCCTTGCGAGTGTCGCTGCAGAGTTCTCCATCGTCTTCAACGATTCGATGATGCCGCGTCTCGTCAGCCAGCAGGATGTCGGCCGGGTCTCCAACATCGCATGGGGACTGGGCTACATGGGCGGCATGATCGTGCTGATCTTTGTCGTTCTCTTCCTCGCGGGCAGCCCGACCACCGGCAAGACTTTGATCGGCATGGATCCCCTTTTCGGACTCGACCCCTCCTCTGGGGAAGATGCGCGCATCACGGGTCCCATCTCGGCGGTTTGGTACTTCCTCTTCATCCTGCCGATGTTCCTGTTCACCCCCGATGCGGCTAAGGGAAAGTCGCTCGGTTCGGCCGTCGGTTCCGGCCTTCGTGAGATCCGGGCAACGCTGCGCGAACTCCGGCATCGCAGCAATATCCTGCGTTTTCTGATTGCGCGCATGATCTATCAGGATGGGGTCAACGGCCTTCTTGTACTGGGCGGGGTTTTTGCCGCCGCCATGTTCGGCTGGTCGACCATGGAAATCGGTATCTACGGGATCATCCTGAACGTCGTCGCGATCTTCGGCTGCCTCATTGCTGGCCGCGTGGACCGGGCAATGGGCTCCAAGGTGGTCGTCCTGGTGGCCCTTTCCCTGCTGATTATCGCAACCTTTGGCATCATCTCGACCGGCGTTGATTTCACACTTTTTGGATTGGTCAGCCTTCCCGTCATCAGCACGGAAGGCCTCTTCGCCACACCGGCCGAGAAAGCCTATATCCTGTACGGACTGCTGATCGGCGTCTCGTTCGGTCCCGTTCAGGCCTCCTCGCGCTCCTATCTTGCGCGAAGCGTCGAACTCCATGAGGCGGGCCGCTATTTCGGCATCTATTCACTGTCGGGGCGCGCCACCAGCTTCCTTGCCACGCTTTCCTTCTCGGTTGTCACCGCCTGGTCAGGCTCGGCGCGTGCCGGCATGGCGACGCTATTGATCTTCCTGGTCACCGGTCTGGTCATGCTTTGGCGGACGAGCTACCCGGCAAGCGACCGCTAATCTCGCGGGTTGAAAGCAAAAGGGCCGGCGGATCACTCCGCCGGCCCTTTGTGGCACTGCAGGCTGCCGCTCAGTGGCGGAAGTGGCGGATACCGGTAAAGACCATCGCCACGCCATGTTCGTCCGCCGCAGCGATCACTTCATCATCCCGCATCGAGCCACCCGGCTGAATAACCGCAGTGGCGCCGGCAGCGATCGCTGCCAGGAGGCCATCGGCGAAGGGATAGAAGGCCTCGGAAGCCACGGCGGATCCCTTCGTCAGGGGCTCGGCAAGTCCGAGTGCCTTTGCCGCATCCTCGGCCTTGAGAGCTGCGATCCGGGCCGAGTCGACGCGGCTCATCTGGCCGGCACCAATGCCGGCCGTCTGACCGTCTTTTGCATAGATCACCGCATTCGACTTCACATGCTTGGCAATCTTGAAGGCGAACTTCATATCCTCGAGCTCGGTCGCTGTTGGTGCCCGCTTGGTGACGACCTTCAGGTCGAGGTCCTCGACCATGACATTGTCGCGGCTCTGCACCAGCAGACCGCCGGAAACAGTCTTCGCCATGATACCGCGAGAGCGCGGATCGGGCAGGGTGCCGGTCGTCAGCAGTCGCAGGTTCGGCTTGGCGGCAATGATTGCCCTGGCTTCATCCGTCACCTGCGGCGCGATGATGACTTCGGTGAAGAGCTTGACGATTTCCTGAGCCGTCTCGGCGTCCAGGATCTGGTTCAAGGCGATGATACCGCCGAACGCCGACGTGCTGTCGCAGGCGAGTGCACGCTTGTAGGCTTCGACGAGGCTGTCGCCGGTCGCCACGCCGCAAGGATTGGCATGCTTGATGATCGCGCAGGCCGGACCGTTCTCCGGCGGGAATTCGGCAACCAGCTCGAAGGCTGCATCGGTATCGTTGATATTGTTGTAGGAGAGCTGCTTGCCCTGGAGCAGGGTGGCGGTCGAAACACCCGGACGAGTGTCGCCATTGACGTAGAAACCGGCACTCTGATGCGGGTTCTCGCCGTAGCGCATCTTTTCCTTCAGGACACCGCCGACAACGCGATAGGACGGCATCTCGATTTCCAGCGCCTCGGCGAACCAGTTCGAGATTGCAGCATCATAGGCAGCCGTTCGGGCATAGGCCTTGGCGGCCAGTCGCTGGCGCAGGGCGTAGGTCGTCTGGCCGTCGTTTTCGCCGAGCGCTGCGACCACTTCGGAGTAATCCGCTGCGTCCGTAACAACGGTGACATAGGCATGGTTCTTCGCCGAAGCGCGGATCATGGCTGGCCCACCGATATCGATGTTCTCCACCGTCGTCGGATAATCGCCGCCAGCGGCCCGAACCTGTTCGAACGGGTAGAGGTTGATGACCGAGAGATCGATCGCTTCTATACCATGCGCTTTCATCGCCTCGACATGCTCGGCATCGTCACGGATGGAAAGAAGGCCACCATGCACAAGCGGATGAAGGGTCTTGACGCGCCCGTCCATAATTTCCGGAAAACCCGTGATTTCGGATACGTCGGTTACAGGCAGACCGGCCGTTGCCAGAGCCTTGTGCGTGCCGCCGGTCGACAGCAGCCGCACACCACGCTCATGCAGAGCCCTCGCGAATTCGACGATGCCGGTTTTGTCCGAGACCGAAAGAAGTGCGGTGCGGATGCGCACGAGGTCGGGGGCGGGGATCTTCTTGGATACGACGGCCATGGTTCACACTCCGAGCTGGCAGGCGCCCGGAAAAGCGGCAGCGGGCGCGATGCCGCCGCCTAGCACAGCTTCATCCTCGATGAAACCGCAAGATCGCTGCGTTCAGGCGTGATGGGCAAGAAACCAGCGAATTTCTGGCCCCTCGAAGACGATCTCGAGTTGCTGCGACTGGCGGATTCCCGAGACGTCGGCAAAGAAGACATCCTCTGTAACGGCCAGTTGGCCCACGGGAATGGAAAACGTCCAGCTTTCTCCGTCCGGGGCAACGAGCCGAACTTTCCGCTCGTCCGCGCGCTCAATGGTGATCGACGGATGAATATGGAAGCGCGCGACGACTTCAGCACCCGGAAGATTGGCAGTGGGAAGCCCGTCGGGAAGCAACAGTCGATCCCGTCCCGCGATCTTGTTGCCCTGTTCGTTGATGCGAATTTCGCGTTCGTGCACAACGCCGAACCGCTCCACATATCCGTCATGGCGCGCCGATAACCGGTCGCCTCCGTCAGGACCGGTCTGCCGGTCGACCCCGACCCGGCTGCCCTGCCATGATAGGACCGAGGTGGGACATACGCGCGATCTGCGCGAAGAATGTTCCGATGCAGAGCGCGTTGCCGCCGTTGTCGGGCAGCTGGCGAAGACGCTCACGCAAAACCGGTGAACCGCTCCACATATCCGTCATGGCGCGCCGATAACCGGTCGCCTCCGTCAGGACCGGTCTGCCGGTCGACCCCGACCCGGCTCGGCCCCGTCGCCATGATAGGACCGAGGTGGGACATACGCGCGATCTGCGCCGAAGAGATGTCTCCGATGCAGAGCGTGCTGTGTGCCGCCGTTGTTCGGGCAAGCTGGCGAAGACGCTCACCTGCAAAACGCGGTGAACCGCTATTGATGATGAAGCGGTTGCGCCCGGAGGAGAGCTCGAATGACAGACAGCCCGCATGCGCAGTGGCAGAGAGACGCGCCGACAGCGGGATTCCCGTATCCACCAGGATGATTGTTTCACCACCGGCAAGCCGGTGATAGCCGCCATGGGGCAGGGCCTTGAACGGCTGCCCTGCGGTTTCGTCATAACGCAAAACACTCATCAGGTCGGTAGCGAGTGACGAACAGGCCCCGTTGAACAGAGCGAGATCACCGCTGCTATGCCGGAAGAACCGCACCGCGGGATAGATCCGATCAACAACCGGAATGAGTTTCGGCGGAACGTCATGCCCAAGGTTGATATAGCTCTGTCGCAGCGGCAGAAGATCGAAAAGCAATTCCACCGAGGCTTGCGGATTGCGTGAGTAGTGGCTCCCGTCCGGCAAGACCTGCCGTTCCAGCTCCCGATCCAGCATCCGCCCTGCGCGACGCACAGCCGTCGGCCGCGCCTCCGCGGCGATGGACGCCATGGCGATGGCAATCCGTGCTGTCAGCCTCGGCAATCCCTCGGGGAGCGAGCCGACACGGCGCTGCAGATACCGGACCTGCTGACTGAGGGATGCTGTGAAGCGGCGATAGAAGCCGGCCTCGGCATCGTGTAGAACAACTGGGGAGTGGGAGAGCCAGCTGATGATGCGGCGTGAAACGACATCAGGCTCCCAGGCAACGCCAGCGGCACGGCCTCCATGCATGGCAATCCATTGGTCCACGATTGATCGCGTGTGAGCGCAGTTATCGGCTGTCTTGTTCGCCCGCATATGGCGCAGCCAGCCGAAGCCGTGCAGCCGCCGGGCAAACTGCAGTGATGGCAGTTCAAGCGTGAAGGGCGACTGGACGCCAGTGTCGAGCACTCGGCCGGCCAGAGGAAAGCGCCCGTTCAAGATTTCTTCTGCCACAAACGGATCCACCGCCCTGAGATCGGTGGGCGCGACAATGACACGTGTAATCCGGAAGCTGCCGGAGGACAGGCTCGATGGCCTGGACACCGCGGCAGCCAGCCGCAACCGGCGCCACCCTTCGGCGACGTGCAGTGTGACCAACTTGCGGCGATCGACAAATCGCATTCTGTATCCTGTCGGAAGGATCGAAATGATCCGCCGGTTTCACATCTGACACCTGGAGTCAGCAGTGCAATTCCGTTTCATAGCGACATACGCCGCGCCTGCAGAGCAGGGACGGCGGGGACAGCGAACTTCCCAACAAGTTTATTCAGATATTAGTTAAGTTTTAGCAATGACCGCTGCGTAGAAACCGTCAAGGCCGCCGAGGTCCGGCAACATGGCCGGCGTTGTCCGAAACTCTCCCTCCGGCGTGATCGCAGTTTCGAGACCCGGCCAGTCCGCCGGATTGATCGGCAACAACATCAAGCTCGGATCATCAGCGAGAACGCGCGAAACCACATCCTCCCCCTCGATCGGATCGATAGAACAGTTCGAAAAGACCAGTTGCCCGCCCGGCTTCAACAGCGTGAGGGCATGCCGAAGCAAGCCTTCCTGCACGGACGCAAGTTTCGTGATATCGCTGGGCTCCTTGGTCCAGAGCACGTCCGGGTGACGCCGCGTCGTGCCGGTAGACGAGCACGGCGCATCCAGGAGGATCGCGTCAAAGCTCTCCGGCACATCCATGGCCATCAGATTGACGCAACGAATTTCGGCCGTCAGCCCGAGCCGAGCGAGATTGCCCTCGAGCCGCTTCAGCCGCGACTTTGACTGCTCCACGGCAAGGACATCGCCGCCGGCCATGACCAATTGTGCCGTCTTGCCACCGGGGGCCGCACACAGATCCGCAACGCGTTTGCCGGAGAGATCCCCGAACAGCTGTGCAGGAAGAGCGGCAGCGGCGTCCTGCACCCACCAGGCGCCTTGATCGAAGCCCTCGAGCGAGGGGATCGATCCCTTAAATCTATCGAGCCGGATGCTGCCGGTCGGCATGACCTGTCCACCGAGCCTTTCAGCCCAGGCGCTGGCGTCGCTCTTGACGGTGAGGTCGATCGTCGGCGGCTCGAGCTGCGACGCGGCGATCGCCTGCGCATGCTCCTGACCATACACTGCCGTCAGTCGCTGCATGAACCAGTCGGGCATGCAGGGAAGATCCTCCACCGACGTGAGCAGGCCGGTCTTCTCGCGTCCGATCCTTCGGAGGATGGCATTGACAAGCTTGGCAAAGCGGCGGCTGCGCGGATCGCCGGACGCCTGCTCCACGGCAAGGTCCACCGCGGAATGGTCTGGAACATCGAGATAGAGCATCTGCGCGGCTGCCACGACCAGCAGGTGGTGAAGCGATCTCGCGCCTTCCGGCAAAGGATTGTCCAGGAGCTGTGCAATAATGGCATCGATCCGCGGCAGATGTCTGAGCGCACTCTGCAGGATCGCCTTGACGAGGCCGCGATCGGCATCGTTCAGCGGCAGAAAGGCCGGATTGCCGTGCTCCGGATCAAGCATACCGTCGAGCGAGGTCTTGCGATCGATCACGGCAGCCAGGATGCGAGTCGCGGCAATGCGCGCCTCAAGCCCCGGCTTCATGGACTGCCGGGACGATCTTTCCCCGTGGCCCCTGTTTCCCGCCTGTCTGTTTTTCGGTTTGCCCGTCGATGTGTCGCTCAAGACCATGGTCCCTTGGGTGGTTCGGCATTGCCGCGCCCCCAACCGGTGGTCGGAACGGAACGCGCAGTGCGCGTTGCCTTAACAGGGGCTTCAGGCGGCGTCGATCCCCCCGCGCGGATATCGGTCATGGCCAGCAGCGCCTCGATCCGGTTCCGGGTGTCCGGATGCGTGGAGAAAAGATTGTCCATCCGTTGGCCGTTCAAGGGATTGATGATGAACATGTGGGCGGTCGCTGGGTTACGTTCGGCAGCCGCGTTTTCGATCTGCGATGCGTCGCCCGCGATCTTCTGTAGCGCGGATGCGAGCCAGCGGGGCTGGCCACAGATCTCGGCGCCACGTCGATCGGCTGCATATTCCCGCGTTCGGCTGATTGCCATCTGGACCAGCATCGCCGCAAGCGGCGCCACGATCATGGCGATGATGACCCCGATGAAACCGAAGGGATTGTTGCGATCGTCGCGGCCGCTGGAGAACAGGAAGGCGAAGTTCGACAGCATCGAGATTGCGCCGGCAAGCGTTGCCGTAATCGTCATGGTGAGCGTATCGCGGTTCTCGATATGGGCGAGTTCATGGGCCATGACACCGGCCACTTCTTCCGGTGTCAGCCGCTGCAAGAGCCCGGTCGATGCCGCAACGGCGGCATTCTGCGGGTTTCTGCCCGTCGCAAAAGCGTTTGGCTGCGGATTGTCGAAGACATAGACCTTCGGCATCGGCAGGCCGGCATTGCGCGCCAGATCTCTCACCATGACGAAGAATTCTGGCGCTGTACGCTCATCGACTTCCTGTGCCCGATAGGCACGCAGCACCATCTTGTCCGAGTTCCAGTAGGAGAAGATATTCATGCCCGCCGCCACGACGAAGGCGATCATCATTCCGCCCCCACCGCCGATCAGAAAGCCGACGCCCATGAAGAGGGCTGTCATGAAGGCGAGCAGCATTGCAGTCCGCATTGTATTCATGTCGTGGTCCTCTAACAGCAGTGCGTCCGGCAATACTGTTGCCGTTTTCGCCTGTTGATTTAAAAAGCGGCGACCCCAATTTCAATGTTTGCGCATGAAATGGGGTCTCAGCAGAGGACGATGTGATGTCAGAAGATCGTGAAGCCGACCACGGCGGCGTGCAGGAACAGCCGCGTGAACTGAACCCAGCCGCAAAACGGGCACTCGCGGAAGCAGAGGAGCGACGCCGCAGGCAAGCATCTGCCGACATGCCCCCAGAGATCGGTGGCCGCGGTGGTGCGGATCCTGCGCGCTTCGGTGACTGGGAGATCAAGGGTCGCGCAATCGATTTCTGACAGGAAGAATTACCTATTGATCGCGGGAGCTGATCGGAATATGTTCCTATTATGTTCCGACCCCGCGCCGTTCTGATCCGATTTCTTGCAGCTGTCTCCCTGGGATCGCCAGTCTCGACAGAAGCCCATGATCTGTACGGCCCGGTAAAGGCGGACATTGTCCGCGTCGTCGATGGCGATACCATCCTGGTTGATGCACTGCCTTGGCCGAACCAGCGGATAAGGACTTATGTTCGACTACGCGGCATCGATTCCGCCGAGATGAATTCGCCGTGCCCCGCGTTTCGGCGATCGGCAAATCTGGCGAAGCAAGCGCTCGTCACAATGGTCGAAGGCCGGGAGAGTGTGACCCTGATGGCAATCACCGGCGACAAGTATTTTGGCAGGGTCGTCGCAACCCTCAAGACGGATGATGGCCGGGATCTCGCGCGTGAGCTCATGGAACGTGGGCTGGCTGAACCCTACGAGGGAAAGCGAAAGCTCAGGTCCGCCTGCCCCGGCTGACAAGTTGTATATGGATTGTGGACAATCACTGCCCGGGACTGCTTTATCACCACATGTCTATTGTTCGAGATTTTCGGCAGCGCTTCGCATTTCTGCTGCTTTCGCTTCTTTTAGCGCTCCACGGCCCTGCCACCGGTGCATGGGCAGCCAGTGCAGAATTAGCCGCACGAACCTGCAAACAGGTTTCGACCTGTGAGGACGCCGTGATTCTATGGTGCAACGGCCACCGACGCGCGGACGGAGATGGTGACGGCATTCCCTGTGAAAACGTCTGCTCCACACGGGAGCAGGTCAACGAGATCCGCCGCGTGATCGGATGCTGAAACACCGGGAGCCCTATGGGCCCCCGGTGATATGATCTTCGTCAGGCGCTCTTGTTCTGGCGATTGGCGATCAGATCGTCGACGACAGCAGGATCGGCCAGCGTCGAGGTATCTCCGAGCGCACCGAAATCGTCCTCGGCGATCTTGCGCAGGATGCGGCGCATGATCTTGCCCGAACGGGTCTTTGGCAGCCCCGGCGAGAACTGGATTTTGTCCGGCGTTGCGATCGGGCCGATTTCCGTGCGGACGTGTTTCACGAGGTCGGCGCGCAGGGCATCATTGCCCTCCTGTCCCGACATCAGAGTGACGTAGCAATAGATGCCCTGCCCCTTGATGCTGTGCGGATAGCCCACAACCGCCGCTTCCGACACGAGATGGTGCGACACCAGCGCCGATTCGACTTCAGCAGTGCCCAGGCGGTGGCCCGAAACGTTCAGCACATCATCCACGCGGCCGGTGATCCAATAGTACCCGTCCTCGTCACGACGGCAGCCGTCACCGGTGAAGTACTTGCCCTTGTAGGTCGAGAAATAGGTCTGCACGTAGCGATCGTGATCGCCATAGACGGACCGCGCCTGACCTGGCCAGCTGTCGGTGATGCAGAGATTGCCGTCGGTGGCCCCCTCCAGCACATTGCCTTCATTGTCGACCAGTTCCGGCTTCACGCCAAAGAACGGCTTGGATGCCGAGCCGGGCTTGAGCGCCGTTGCTCCCGGCAGCGGTGTGATCATGATGCCGCCGGTTTCGGTCTGCCACCAGGTATCCACGACCGGCGACTTCTGCTCGCCGACGACATTGTAGTACCACTCCCACGCTTCCGGATTGATCGGCTCGCCGACCGAGCCGAGAAGACGCAGCGAGGAGCGATCCGAACGTTTGACGAAATCGTCCCCGGCCCCCATCAGCGAACGAATGGCCGTCGGCGCCGTATAGAAGATATTGACCTTGTGCTTTTCGATCACTTCCCAGAACCGCCCCTGGTCGGGGAAGGTGGGAATACCTTCGAACATCAGCGTCGTGGCGCAGTTCGAAAGCGGGCCGTAGACGATGTAGGAGTGGCCGGTGACCCAGCCCACGTCGGCGGTGCACCAGTACACGTCCCCGTCTTGATAGTCGAAGACATATTCATGCGTCATCGAAGCATAGACGAGATAACCGCCCGTCGTGTGCATGACACCCTTGGGTTTTCCCGTCGAACCAGAGGTGTAGAGGATGAACAGCGGATCCTCCGCCTTCATCTTGACTGGCGGGCAATCTGGCTTGACCGTGTGCACTTCCTGGTGATGCCAGATGTCGCGGCCCGGGGCCCAGCCGATCTTGCCGCCGGTGCGGCGGACGACCAGAACCTTGTTGACGATGACATACTGCTTCGCTGCAATGTCGATGGCGATATCGGTGTTTTCCTTGAGCGGCACCGGCTTCCCACCGCGCACGCCCTCGTCGCAGGTGATCACAAATGTCGACTCGCAGTCGACGATGCGGCCTGCCAGAGCCTCCGGCGAAAAGCCGCCGAACACGACCGAATGTATTGCCCCGATGCGCGCACAGGCGAGCATTGCATAGGCAGCTTCCGGGATCATCGGCATGTAGATCGTGACGCGGTCGCCCTTCTTGACGCCGTGCTTCTTCAGCACGTTCGCCATGCGGCAGACATGCTCGTAAAGCTCGTTATAGGTGATCTTCTTGTCGATATAGGGATTATCACCTTCCCAGATGATGGCGGTCTGTTCGCCATGCGTCTTGAGGTGACGGTCGATACAGTTGTAGGAGACGTTCGTCAGGCCGTCCTCAAACCATTTGACCGGGACCCTCCCCTTGAATGAGGTGTTCTTGACCTTCGTGTAAGGCTTGAACCAATCGATGCGCTTGCCATGCTTGCCCCAGAACTTTTCTGGGTCTTCGATGCTCTCCTCATACCATTTCTGGTACTTGTCTTCATCGATCAGCGCGCGGGCTTTTGCCGATTTCAACACCGGATAGGTTTTGGCTGACATGAATTCCTCCTCATGTTGACGGGCCACTACTGGCGACCAGGACCGTCCTCCCCGGCCTATCGCCGACATTCATAGCAGCTGAAAAACGGCCAGCAATTAGACAAAGGTCATTCGTGACTTCGCGAATTGCAATTTCGTTACATAATCGCTATAAGGACGCCGAATTCCCGGAAATAGTGGTTTAAACCCACGGCCCGCGACAACCGGCGCGGACCCTCAGAAGGATTGTATCCATGGCCCAGACACTGCTCATGCCGAAGGCGACCGCTGTATGGCTCGTCGACAATACCGCGCTGTCATTCGACCAGATTGCGCAGTTCTGCAAGCTGCACCCGCTTGAGGTGAAGGCAATTGCGGACGGCGAAGCAGCACAGGGCATCAAGGGTCTCGACCCGATCGCAACCGGGCAGCTGTCGCGTGACGAAATCGCCCGGGCCGAAAAGGACGTGAACTACAAGCTCAAGATCTCCGAGCCGAAGGTGCGTGTCCCCGACTCGAAGCGCCGTGGCCCGCGTTACACGCCGGTTTCGAAGCGCCAGGATCGCCCGAATGCCATCCTCTGGCTCGTGCGCAATCATCCGGAACTGAAGGATGCCCAGATTTCTCGCCTCGTCGGCACGACGAAATCGACGATCGAGCAGATCCGCGACCGCACCCACTGGAACTCCGCCAACCTGGCGCCCATGGACCCCGTAACCCTTGGCCTTTGCAGCCAGATCGATCTCGACCTGGAAGTGGAAAAGGCATCCAAGGGCCGGCCACTCCCGACCGCCGCCGAACTCGGCGCGACCCTCCAGTCTACGAGCGAAACCGAGAACGCCGGTTTCAGCTATGAGCGCGAGGAAGAGAAGGAAATCGACGCCAACGCTGTCTTTGCCAAGCTCCAGTCGCTGAAATCCGATCGTCCAAGCGACGAGGAAGACGATCAATACTGATCAATTGCGACGCGTATTTTGCCCCGGCTGCTCATTGCGGCCGGGGTTTTTTATTGCCCGAAGTTAAGCTCAGGCGCTTGCGGCAGATGTGGCCGACGCAGAGACCTGTCCATGCGCCTGCAGAACGGCGGTGATTTCGTCCAGGATTGCAGGGTCGTCGATCGTCGCTGGCATCTTCCAGGGCAAACCATCCGCAATCTTCTGCATGGTACCCCGCAGGATTTTGCCCGATCGGGTCTTCGGCAGGCGATCGACCATCAGCACCATCTTGAAGGCCGCCACGGGACCGATCTCGTCACGCACCAGCTGAACGATTTCCTTCGCGATCAGGGCATGGTCGCGATGCACATTCTTCTTCAGCACCAGAAAGCCGCAGGGGATCTGGCCCTTGAGTTCGTCGGCAATCCCGATGACCGCGCATTCGGCCACATCCGGATGCATGGCACAGACCTCTTCCATGCCCCCGGTAGACAGGCGGTGCCCGGCGCAGACAGCCGTTGATGACGCCGGCATGTCGTCGGTCCGGGCCACGACCGGAAGCGCTCATCCCATCCAGACAAAGCTTGGCGACATAGCCGTCCTCGTCAATGACGCCGGCATCCGTTGGAGATCCGTCACCGAAGCAGTCCAAGACCCGCCGTGTAGTAGCCCGGGAATTCTTCGAGGCACGACGACCGGAAGCGCTCATCCGCATTCCAGAATGTGACGAGACACCCAGGGGGTAGGGGAAGCTTGGCGACTATGTTTCCGAGCGTCCCCGCTGCGACGGGATGTCCCGCATCATCAAGCACGTCGAGCGCATAGCCGGGCATGGCCTTCGTTGGAGATCCATGTTTCACGGGAAGCAGTCCAAGACCCGCCGGATTGGCCGCAATCGCCCAGCCTGTCTCCGTCTGCCACCAGTGGTCGACCACCGGGATCTTGAGGATCCGCTCGGCCCATTTCAAGGTTTCGGGATCAGCCCGCTCGCCAGCGAGGAAAAGAGCTCTCAGCCCGGACAAGTCGTGGCGGGCAACATGGTCACCCTCGGGATCGTCGCGTCGGATCGCACGAAAGGCTGTTGGCGCCGTGAAGAGAACCTTCACATCGTGATCACTCACCACCCGCCAGAATGTGCCCGCATCCGGCGTGCCCACAGGTTTGCCTTCGAAGACGACCGTGGCATTGCCCGCCAGCAGTGGGCCATAGACGATATAGGAATGGCCGACGACCCAGCCGATATCCGACGCGGCCCAGAACACCTCGCCAGGCTTGACACCATATATATTCGCCATCGTCCAGTTGAGGGCGACCATATGCCCCCCATTGTCGCGTACCACCCCCTTGGGCTGGCCTGTCGTGCCGGAGGTGTAGAGAATATAGAGCGGGTCGGTTGCCGCAACCGGCACACAGTCGACGGTGACGCCGTTGATCTTCTCCTGCTCCATCGCCAGGGCAAGATCCACGTCGCCATGCTCATATCGCAGCGGCGCATGATATTGGTCGCGTTGCAGCACGAGGCAGTAATCCGGCTTGACCTTCGCCATGTCGACGGCTTGGTCCAGCAGAGGTTTGTAAGGAACGACCCGTCCCGGTTCGAGGCCGCAGCTCGCGCCGATGACAACCTTAGCACCAGAATCGTCGATGCGCGTGGCAAGCTCATGCGCTGCAAACCCGCCAAAGACGACGGAATGCACTGCACCGATGCGGGCGCAGGCAAGCATCGAGAAAACGGCCTCCGGGATCATCGGCATGTAGATGATCACCCGATCGCCTTTGACCACTCCATGATTGCGCAGCACAGCGGCGATCGCCGAAACTTCGACAAGCATCTGGTCATAGCTGTAGCGCGCCGTCTGACCGGTCATCGGGCTGTCGTAAATGACCGCCGTCTCTGCACCCCGGCCCGCCGCGATGTGTCGGTCTATGCAGTTGAAGCAGGTATTTGTCTCGCCACCCGTAAACCAGCGGCCATAGCTACCTTCCAAAGGGTTGAAGACGGCCTCGGGCGCCTTGTACCAATGGATCTGTTCCGCAGCGGCGCCCCAGAAGCCCTCCGGGTTCGCCTCCCAGGAGTCATAGATGTCCTGATAGTTCTCGCGCATGTCGATCCTCCCATGACAACGCATCGGCTTTCGCCTTTGCGATCATTTTAGGATCGACGGGGAGGGGAGGGAAGAGAGACCAAAGCGCTATGCCGAAGGTCTAAGGCGAACTAGCGCACGCCAAAAATCGCCGACCCCACGCGGACGCTCGTTGCGCCGAAGCCGATGGCGGTCTCGAAATCACCCGACATCCCCATGGAAAGCTTCGACAGGCTGTTCTCATCCGCGAGCTTGGCGAGCAGAGCAAAGTGCGGTCCGGGATTTTCGTCGGCCGGCGGGATACACATCATGCCCTCGATCCGCATCGATAGCTCATCCCTGCAAAGCGCGACGAAAGAAGCCACATCGTCAGGCGCGATGCCCGCCTTCTGAGGCTCAAGGCCTGTGTTGACCTGAATGTAGAAGCGGATCTCACGACCCTGCCGCCTGACTTCCTCAGCCAATGCGCGCGCAATTTTTTCCCGGTCAACCGTTTCGATGACGTCGAACAGCGCCACCGCTTCTGCCGCCTTGTTGGACTGCAGGGGACCGATGAGGTGAAGCTCGATGTCCGGGGCTTGCGCTCTCAACCCAGGCCACTTGCCCTGTGCCTCCTGCACCCGGTTCTCTCCGAAAACCCGCTGCCCGGCATCGATGGTTGGGCGGATGTGCTCCGCATCAAAGGTCTTCGATACCGCAACAAGAGAGATGGAATCCGGCTCACGACCGGCTTCCGCCGCCGCTTTTGCAATCTTGCTCCGAACATCCTGAAGCCGCTCTTCAACCGTCATGCCTACCCTCGTCATTACCTGACCGATATCTGGCGTCACCAGACCTTTCTACAAGGGGGTAATCGCTCGCTCCGGCTATGGCAAGCACTCGCCCGGAAAGGCCGCGCGGATGCCTCAAAAACTTGACGCTTGGCCGGTTTCATGATGAAGGTCGGCCCTCTCTTTTTGATGCTTATTCCCGGAAATGCGATCCATGGCTACCGAACGTTACAATCCGCGCGACGCCGAGCCCCGTTGGCAGGCGAAATGGGCCGAAGACAAGGTCTTCGAGACCGACAATGCCGATCCGCGCGAGAAATACTACGTCCTCGAGATGTTCCCCTATCCCTCCGGGCGCATCCACATGGGTCACGTCCGCAACTATGCGATGGGCGATGTCGTGGCACGCTATAAGCGTGCCCGCGGCTACAACGTGCTTCATCCGATGGGCTGGGACGCCTTCGGCATGCCCGCTGAAAATGCGGCCATGAAGAACAAGGTTCATCCCAAGGCCTGGACCTATGAAAACATTGCCACCATGCGTGGTCAGCTGAAATCGATGGGTCTGTCGCTCGACTGGTCGCGCGAATTCGCCACCTGCGACGTCGATTACTACCATCGCCAGCAACACCTCTTCCTGGATTTCCTGGAAAAGGGCCTCGTTTATCGCAAGAATTCCAAGGTCAACTGGGACCCCGAGGATATGACCGTGCTCGCCAACGAGCAGGTCATCGACGGTCGCGGTTGGCGCTCCGGCGCACTCGTTGAACAGCGCGAGCTGACGCAGTGGTTCTTCAAGATCACCGACTTCAGCCAGGATCTGCTCGACGCACTCGAAGATCTCGATCAGTGGCCGGAAAAGGTCCGGTTGATGCAGAAGAACTGGATTGGCCGTTCTGAAGGCATGGCGGTGCGCTGGGAAGTCGCATCCGGCAGTGAAGCCAGCGAAGTCACCGTCTACACAACCCGTCCAGACACGCTGTTTGGCGCCTCCTTCCTGGCGATCGCAGCGGATCATCCCATGGCGAAGGAAGTGGCTGCGCGCAACGAAGCGATCGACGCTTTCTGCCAGGAATGCCGCAACGCCGGCACGTCTCTGGCAGCGCTTGAGACCGCCGAGAAAAAGGGCATCGATACCGGCATCCGCGTGAAACATCCGCTCGACCCGAGCTGGGAGTTGCCGGTCTATGTCGCCAACTTCGTCCTGATGGAATACGGAACGGGAGCCATCTTCGGCTGCCCTTCCGGAGACCAGCGCGACCTGGACTTCGCCCGCAAATATGATTTGCCGGTCGTGGCGGTTGTCATGCCTGGGGATGGTGATGCCGCAAGCTTTGAGATTGGGGACACTGCCTTCACCGACGACGGGGTGATGATCAACTCGCGCTTCCTGGATGGGCTTTCGACCACCGAAGCCTTCGAAGAGGTTGCTAACCGACTGTCGTCGCAGCAGCTGAACGGCGCCCCGCAAGGCGAACGCAAGGTCAACTTCCGTCTGCGCGACTGGGGCATCTCCCGTCAGCGCTACTGGGGTTGCCCAATCCCCGTCATCCATTGCGACGATTGTGGCGTCGTACCGGTCCCGAAGAAGGATCTGCCGGTCAAGCTGCCGGACGACGTCAGCTTCGACAAGCCTGGCAATCCGCTCGATCGCCATGCCAGCTGGCGGCATGTCGCCTGCCCGTGCTGCGGCAAGGATGCCCGTCGTGAGACGGACACGATGGACACTTTCGTCGATTCCAGCTGGTACTTCGCCCGCTTCACCGCCCCGTGGGAAGACAATCCGACGGATCCGGCGGTCGCCAGCCATTGGCTGCCAGTCGATCAGTACATCGGCGGCATCGAGCACGCGATCCTTCACCTGCTCTATTCCCGTTTCTTCACGCGAGCCATGCAGGAAACGGGGCATGTCGGACTGAAGGAGCCTTTCAAGGGTCTCTTCACCCAGGGCATGGTGGTTCACGAGACCTACAGCATTGGCGAAGGACTTCAGCGCGAATGGGTGGCGCCGGCGGATCTGCGGATCGACGAAACCGACGGAACGCGTCGCGCTTACCTGCTGAGCAGTGACCAGGAAGCGAAAATCGGCTCGATCGAGAAGATGTCGAAGTCGAAGAAGAATGTTGTCGATCCAGATGACATCATCGATTCCTATGGTGCAGACACCGCACGCTTCTTCGTTCTCTCGGACTCCCCCCCGGACCGCGACGTGATCTGGTCGGAGTCGGGCGTCGAGGGCGCACACCGCTTCGTCCAGCGTGTCTGGCGACTGATTTCAGAAGCAGCGGAACGTCTCAACTCAGTTGCTCCGAATCCGGCTAAGGACGGGGACGGGCTCCCGGTCTCTCAGATCGCGCACAAGACGCTCAAGGCCGTTCAGGGTGATCTGGACAAATTGGCCTTCAACAAGGCGATCGCACGTATCTACGAGCTCGTGAATTCATTGGCTGCGCCGCTGACGAATGTCGCGGCAGGGCAGGGTGATGCAAGCTATGTTGCGGCCGTCCGCAACGCCGCGGAGATCCTGATCCAGCTCATAGCGCCGATGACCCCACATCTCGCCGAGGAAGCCTGGTCCGTCCTTGGAAATCAGGGGCTGGTTGCCCAGGCCGCATGGCCGCAGTTTGATGAAGCACTGGTTGCCGAAAACGAGATTGTTTTGCCTGTGCAGATCAATGGCAAGAAGCGCGCCGAATTGACAATCGCGCGCGACGCAGACCAGAATGCAGTCCAGGAAGCCGTGTTGGATCTCGACGCCGTCAAGGCCGTCCTCAACGGTCAGGCCCCGAAGAAGATCATCGTTGTCCCGCTAAGGATCGTGAATATTGTCCTGTGAACTCAAGCCATCCACAGTGCTTCGGCGCTCGCTTCTGATTGGTGCGGCCTTGCTTCTCGCAGGCTGCCAGGCGCGTCCTCTTTACCAGGACGCCAATGGTGAAGCGCGAGGCGCTCTGGCGGCAATAGCCTATTCCGAGGCCTCCAGCCGCGTTGGGCTCGAGACTCGCAACCGTCTGATCTTCCTCACCAGTGGCGGTGATCAATCCAAGACACCCGAATACAGCCTGGATCTGACGGTCAGCGGTGGTGTCGAAGGGGTCCTTCTCGAAGAAGGAGCCGATACACCCAATGCTGGACGTGCCGCCATTGTCGGCACCTACACGCTCAAGCGGATTTCAGACGACACAGTGCTGAAAACCGGCAGGCGAACAGCTGTTGCACTTTTCGATTACCCGAGACAAGAATTCGCAAAGTTGCGGTCCGCACGCGACGCGGAAACTCGTGCTGCGCGGGAACTTGCGGAACTCATCTATGCCGATCTTGCCATGGCGCTCAGTCGCTGACTGCGGCCATGAGTGAAATCAAGTCTCACGAGTTCGATGGATTTTTCCAGAAATCGGTCCGGCATTACCGAATTTTCGTCATCTATGGTCCTGATCGCGGTCTCGTTGCAGAGCGCGGAGCGCAGATAGCGAAGTCCACGGGTGTGGATTTTGCAGACGGGTTTGCACTGATCAAGCTCGATGCGTCCGATATTCAGTCCGATCCAGGTCGCTTGCTCGACGAAGTCAATGCCTTCGGCCTCTTCGGAGGGGAAAAGCTCATCTGGATCCGTGGGGCGGCGAACGAAAAGCAGCTGGTCGACGGTCTGGGGCATATAGCTTCGCAGCCTCCCGAGGGTAGTTATGTGCTCGTCGAGGCCGGTGATCTCAAGAAGGGCTCGGCCCTTCGCAAGGTCGCCGAGAGTGAGCGCAGCATTGCCTGCATCGCCTGCTACCAGGATGACGCCAGGGCACTCAACGGCTTGATCGACACAGAGCTGGCAGCGTCAAACATGCGGATCACACCCGCCGCAAGACAATTGCTGCTCGACTCGATTGGCGGCGATCGCATTGCGTCTCGCAACGAAGTTCAGAAGCTGATCCTGTACTGCATGAAGGATGAGCTGATCGACGAAGCACACGTCCTCGACATTGTCGGGGATGCCAGCGCAGTCTCGATAGACGAAGTCGTGGATGCCGTTCTTGCTGGCGATCCGGATGGCTTCCTGCACGCCGTACAGAAGGTCATCGCATCAAAGACTGCGGTTTTTCTCGTCCTGCAAGGTACGATGAAGCAATTGCAAAGCCTGGAATTGATGCGCCTTGAGATGGAGGAGCGGCAACAGCAAGCCCCTCAGGTCATGCAAACCCTCGGGCGCGGCATTCATTTCAAGCGCAAGCCGGTTGTCGAGAAAGCGTTACGGAACTGGAACAGTTCTGACCTTGCGCGCGAGACTGCTCGTTTGAATTCGGCAATCCTCCAAAGCCGGCAGAACGCATCTCTCGAGGACGACGTCGCGATCCAGACACTGCTCGCCACAACCCTGCAATCGGCGCGGCGCAATAGACGGACCTGATCAGCGCGCTTCCAAGAGCCGGCAAATCTCTTCCAGCTGATCGAGTGTCTTGTAATTGATCTTCAGCTGTCCGCCGCCGCCCTTATGGCTGATTGAGACGGAAAGCCCGAGCCGGTCGGAGAGGCTCCGCTCCAACGCAATCGTATCCGAATCCTTCGGCTCCCGATTTTCGGCGGGCGCCGGATCATGCTGTGCCTTGATATGGTTTTGTGCCAGCTTCTCCGCATCGCGAACGGAAAGGCCCTTTTGGGCGATCGTCTTGGCCAGGGTTACCGGGTCAGGCGTCGAAACCAGGGCTCTCGCATGCCCTGCAGACAGGCTGCCATCCGCCAGCATGTCACGCACCGGATCAGGCAGCTTCAGCAAGCGCAGACTGTTGGCGACGTGGCTTCTGCTCTTGCCGATGATCTCACCGAGATCGTTCTGGGTATAGCCGTGCTCGGCGATCAGCTGCTCGTAACCCAATGCTTCTTCCAGTGGGTTGAGATCGGCGCGCTGGACGTTTTCGACGATAGCCAGCTCAAGTGCGGTCCGGTCATCGACATCACGAACAATAACCGGGATCTCCACGAGACCGGCCAACTGCGCAGCGCGCCAGCGCCGCTCGCCTGCAATGATCTCATAGCGATCCATGCTGATGGTACGCACGACGACGGGCTGAACTATGCCATGCTGCCGAATCGAACCAGCAAGATCCTGCAATTCTGCTTCATCGAAATATCGACGGGGGTTTTTTGGACTGCGGGCAACGAATTCAATGGGGATCGTACGATCGGGATTGACCGTCGAACGGGGCTCACCGACCGGAACAGGCTGATCCATTTCCCCGATCAGCGCCGCAAGTCCACGGCCGAGGCGCCTTTTCGATACGTCTTCGCTCATACTCATACACCCTTATACGAATTTTAGGCTGCCTTGCGCTGCCGCTCACGCTGAATGACTTCCGAAGCAAGCTGCAGGTAGGCCTGGCTGCCGGCGCATTTGAGGTCATAAAGAATAGCCGGCTTACCATATGAAGGCGCTTCAGAGACTCGAACATTGCGAGGGATCAGTGTCGTATAGACCTTCTCACCCAGATGTTCGCGAACATCGCTGACGACTTGCTGTGCCAGATTGTTGCGGGAATCGAACATGGTCAGAACGATACCCTGGATGTCGAGAGTCGGATTGACCGTCTGACGCACCTGGTTGATCGTATCGAGCAACTGGCTGAGCCCTTCGAGGGCAAAAAACTCGCATTGAAGCGGCACAAGCACGGAATGGGCGGCGGCCATGGCGTTCATGGTCAGCAAATTGAAGGAAGGCGGGCAATCCAAGAGCACATAGCTGTAGCTACGCGCGTCATCCAGATTGAGTGCCTTCTTGAGCCGGAACACCCGGTCCGGCTGCTGCGAGATCTCCATCTCGAAACCGAGGAGATCCATGGTCGAAGGCACGATGGAAAGGTTCGGCACGGCTGTTTCGAGCACAGCCTCGGATACGGTATGGGTTCCGATCAGAACATCATAGGACGAAAGACGGCGCGCACGCCGGTCTATTCCGAGACCAGTGCTTGCATTGCCCTGGGGATCCAGATCGACAATGAGAACGCGCTCGCCAATTGCTGCGAGAGCGGTCGCCAGATTAATGGCTGTTGTCGTCTTGCCCACACCACCCTTTTGGTTGGCGATGGTGATGATGCGGTTTTTTTCGAGACTCATTTGGCACCCGAAGCGTTAAACCCTGCGCGTGAGCGAGGCAATTTCCAAGATTACGGAGTCCGTCTCGACCACGCTCTGGTGTTCTACCAGATCGAAGTCCCAGCCACCACGCGCTTTATCGACTTCGGATCGATAATCCCGTCCTTTGTGGAAGATCAGCTTGATGTCGGGCTTTCTTGTCGTCCATGGCTGGACGTATTCGAAGAGCTGACCAAGTTCAGCCAGTGCACGCGCGGAGATGAAGTCTGGGGCTGGAAGTGTTTTCGCGGCGTTTTCGATCCTGACAGGATGAACCGCACCTCTGCCACCGGTTTCGGCAAGCGCCATGCGCAAGAAACTGCATTTCTTCTGGTTGCTTTCGACCAGATCGATCCATCCCTCTTGTTCTTCCGCCAGAAGGATTGCCGTGACGATTCCCGGAAAGCCACCGCCACTGCCGAGGTCGATCCAGCGTCCGGAAATCTCGATAACGTTACGGAGTTGCAACGAGTCGACAATGTGCCGCGTCCACAGCTGCTCGATCGTCGACGGTGCGATCAGGTTGATGCTTTTCGACCATTTGAGGAAGAGTTTTGCAAAGCGTTCGAGCCGCTCCTGCGTTTCACGTGAAACAATGAGGTTATATTCAGCGCCGGGGAAGTTCTGCATTCACGAAGCCAAGCCAATTGGAGGAACCTTGCGGAGGTGCACAAGCAACAGCGCAACGGCGGCCGGAGTCATGCCTTCGATCCGTGAAGCCTGCGCGACATTCAATGGCCGCTGCGCTGCCAACTTGGACTTGAGCTCGTTGGATAGACCCGACAGCGCCATATAGTCAAAATCCCCGGGAATTGGTCTGTCTTCTTCCGCCCGCACACTGAGAACATCCGCATTTTGCCGCTCCAGGTAGACGTGATAAAGACAATCAATCGCTACCAGATCCGCGACCTTACGATCCGTGCGTGCAAGATCCGGCCAGATCCGAACAATGTCGTCCCAGGAGCGATCCGGATAAGACAAGACCTCTCGCGCGGACCTGCGCCGACCGTCCTGGTTGACTGGAACGCCTGCTGTGGTCATCTCTGCTGGGGAAGCAACAAGCGTCTCGAGTTTGGCATAGAGCTCCAGGCGCGCAGTTTCGTAATCTCTGAATTTCTGTCGTCTCTCGGAACGCACACAGCCCAGCTCGATCCCGAGCGGCGTAAGACGCATATCGGCATTGTCCGCTCTCAGCGAGAGACGGTATTCGGCACGAGAGGTGAACATCCGATAGGGTTCCGCAACCCCACGCGACGTCAGATCGTCGATCATCACACCAATATAGGAATCAGTACGACTAAAAGAGGTCGCATTATTGCCGGCGGCAAGACGGGCAGCATTCAAACCGGCGAGCAAACCCTGTGCACCAGCCTCTTCATATCCGGTTGTTCCATTGATCTGCCCCGCGAGAAAGAGACCCTGCGCGCCTTTGACCGCGAGCGAAAGGTCAAGCTGCTGCGGATCGACGAAGTCATATTCAATTGCATAGCCGGGCTGAAGAATTTCGACGGATTCGAGTCCGGGAATGGATCGAATGAACGCGCATTGCACGTCTTCAGGCAGAGAGGTCGAGATCCCGTTCGGATAGACGGTATCGTCGTCAAGGCCTTCTGGCTCCAGAAAAATCTGATGACCATCGCGATCGCCAAACCGGTTGATCTTGTCCTCGATGGAAGGGCAATACCGCGGACCGACCCCCTCGATCTGTCCCGAATACATCGCAGACCGATGCATGTTTTCCCGAATGATACGATGGGTATCCGGCGTCGTTCGCGTGATCCCACAGGCAATCTGCGGAGTCGAGATTGAATCCGTCAGGAAGGAAAAGGGAATAGGGTCGGCATCCGCCTCCTGCATCTCCAGGATGCCCCAGTTGATCGTCTTGCGGTCCAGCCTCGCCGGAGTACCCGTCTTCAAGCGTCCCAGTTTCAGACCAAGAGCGGTTAGATCGGCGCTCAAACCGAGAGCAGGGGGCTCGCCCGCGCGGCCTGCAGGAATTTTTCGGTCTCCGATATGAATCAGGCCATTCAGAAACGTACCCGTCGTCAGGACAACTGCGGCGGAACGAAGTGACCGTCCATCATCAAGGATAACTCCTTTTATTTCGGAGGAGTCACGAACGAGTCCGGTAACGCCAGCTTCGAGGACGTGAACATTCTCATATTCGGACAGGAGTCTTTGCACCGCCTGTCTGTAAAGCTTTCGGTCAGCCTGCGTGCGAGGGCCCCAGACGGCCGGGCCTTTTTTCCGGTTCAGCATGCGGAACTGAATTCCGCCCAGATCAGCCGCGCGGCCCATGATGCCGTCGAGTGCATCGATTTCCCGAACGAGATGGCCCTTTCCAAGTCCTCCAATCGCAGGATTGCAGGACATTACCCCTATCGTATCAGCTCGATGGGTCACCAGCGCTGTCTTTGCGCCCATGCGTGCAGCAGCGGCGGCAGCCTCTGTGCCAGCATGACCGCCACCAACCACGATCACATCGTATGTATTGTCAGACATGCTCTGATAAACCTGTTTCACGTGAATCACTTGCCGACGCAGAATTCCGAGAAGATTTTACCCAGAAGCGTTTCGGTATCGATTCGACCGGTCACCCGCGCAAGCTCGGTGGATGCCAACCGCAAATCTTCTGCGCGAAGCTCCAACGGCTTCAGACGCTCATTTAAAGCGTCGTTCAAGAAATAAGACGCTGCCTTCAGGCGCTCTGCATGCCTTAAACGGCTCGGAATTGCAAGACTTCCCAAATTCGTGCTGCGCCTGACCTCATCCACGAGAAACCGGCGAAGAGCCTCTAACCCTTCGCCAGTGAGAGAGGAGACCCCGAACGCGCATCGCATTGAGCCGGTGTCATGTCGGAGATCCACCAGGTCTATTTTCGTCCCGATCCCGACCGCCCCTGGAACAAGGGTTTCAGCCTCGGCGCTGGCGTTTGAAAGATCGACCAGCTGAAGAACCAGATCGGCCTGATGGATCGTGCGATGCGCCCGTCTGATGCCTTCCTGCTCAACCGGGTCTTCCGTGTCACGAAGCCCTGCAGTGTCGAAAAGCTCGACCTTGTAACCATCAATGTCGAGTTCACACCGTATGATGTCACGGGTTGTTCCGGCGACTGGCGTAACGATCGCCACATCTCTTTGCGCGAGCGCATTTAAGAGGCTCGACTTACCCGCATTCGGGGGCCCCGCCAGAGCAACCTTGAAGCCATCCCTGATGATCTCGCCGGCTCGCAGGTTGGCGACTGCCTGGTCAATCTGTTCCTTGAGAACAGCAACATCCTGCCAGACACGATCAGACACGGAACCAGGGATGTCACCCTCGTCGCTGAAGTCGAGCTCGGCTTCAAGCATGGAGCGGGCAAAGATCAGCTTCTCGCGCCATGTGTCGTACATCGCCGATAGGTTGCCACCGGCCTGTTCGCTCGCCAGCCTTCGCTGCATTTCCGTCTCGGCAGCGAGCAGATCAGCCAATCCCTCCACCTCGACGAGATCCATCTTGCCGTTCTCGAAGGCACGCCGAGAAAATTCCCCGGCCTCCGCAAGTCTGGCGTTGTCGAATCCGGCTAATGATTTGAGAACAGCGTGAACGACAGCCTTACCCCCGTGCAGATGGAGCTCGGCGCAGTCCTCACCCGTGAAGGAATTTGGACCGGGGAAGATCAGTACAAGTGCGCGGTCGAGGAATTGCCCATCAGGCTGACATACCGTGCGCAAGGCTGCATGCCTCGGGACGGGCAGCTCGCCCACAAGGGCCTGCACCATGGACAGCGAAGCCGGCCCGCTGATCCTGATGACAGCAACGCCGGCTGGGAGTGCTCCGGACGCCAGAGCGAAGATGGTTTCAGTACGAGTGCTCATCCGATCACCCCGCAGCCGCCACCGAATACGGAAGAGGCGATCCGTCGATAGCTCAGGTGTTCATGGAATCGAAGAAGTCGCCATTGTTCTTCGTCTGCTTGAGCTTGTCGATGAGGAATTCGATGGCGTCGGTCGTCCCCATTGGGGCGAGGATACGGCGCAAGACAAAGATCTTCTGCAGATCCTGGCGGGGCACAAGCAGGTCTTCCTTACGCGTACCAGACTTGAGAATGTCCATGGACGGGAAGATACGCTTGTCTGCCACCTTGCGGTCGAGCACGATTTCCGAGTTGCCGGTACCCTTGAACTCTTCGAAGATGACTTCGTCCATGCGGCTACCGGTATCGATCAGCGCCGTGGCGATGATCGTCAGAGATCCGCCTTCTTCGATGTTACGCGCGGCACCGAAGAAACGCTTCGGCCGCTGAAGCGCATTGGCGTCGACACCACCGGTAAGGACCTTGCCCGAAGACGGCACAACCGTGTTGTAGGCGCGACCGAGGCGCGTGATCGAGTCCAGCAGGATGACGACGTCACGCCCGTGCTCGACGAGGCGCTTGGCTTTCTCAATGACCATTTCCGCCACTTGCACATGCCGTACAGCCGGTTCATCGAAGGTCGACGATACGACCTCGCCTTTCACCGAACGCTGCATGTCCGTGACTTCTTCCGGACGTTCATCGATCAGCAGAACAATCAGGTAGCATTCCGGATGATTGGCGGTGATCGAATGGGCAATGTTCTGCAGGAGAACGGTCTTACCGGTGCGCGGCGGCGCAACGATCAGGCCACGCTGTCCCTTGCCCAGCGGCGCAACCAGATCGATGACGCGGGCTGACAGGTCCTTGGACGTCGGAACGTCCAATTCCATCTTGAAGCGCTCATTGGGATAAAGCGGCGTCAGATTGTCGAAGTGAACTTTGTGGCGGATCTTTTCCGGATCTTCGAAATTGATCGTGTTGACCTTGAGAAGGGCGAAATAGCGTTCCCCTTCCTTCGGTCCACGAATCGGGCCTTCAACCGTGTCACCCGTCTTCAGAGAAAAGCGACGGATCTGGGAAGGCGAAATATAGATATCGTCCGGACCGGGCAGGTAGTTGGCATTGGCGGAGCGAAGAAAACCGAAGCCATCCTGAAGAACTTCCACGACGCCTTCGCCGATGATCTCAACATCCTGGCTCGCCAGCATCTTGAGGATAGCAAACATGAGCTCCTGCTTTCGCATCGTGCTCGCGTTTTCGACTTCAACCGACTCGGCAAAAGTCAGCAGATCGGTCGGCGATTTGCTTTTAAGTTCTTGTAGCTTCATTTCAGCCATGAAGAGAGGACCACGTCAGATAGATTTTCAAGGGGAACGGCGAGCTGGTGGAATTCGGTACGATCGCGTAGGCCGCAAATGACTGAATAATACGCAAGCCAATAGAGGAGGTGGCGCGAAAATAGCGACTCACCGATTCGATCGCAAGCGAAAAGCCGGCAATGGGCAAAATAAAGCGCGCGAACCTGAAAGGCTCAGAAGGGTTTCACCACCGCGAGTACGACGATGACGATCATCAGCAGGGTCGGTGCCTCGTTCATCATCCGCCAGAAACGCGGCGTGCGAATGTAGTCACCGCGAGCGAATGACCTGACCGCCTTGGCAAAATAGCCGTGTACCCCAGACAGCGCGATCACGGCAGCAATCTTGGCATGAAGCCAGCCACCCTGAAACTCGAAGACCTGCCAGGCGAGATAAAGCCCGAGGACCCAGGATACGATCATCGCAGGGTTCATGATCACCTTCATCAACCGAGCTTCCATCACGGCGAAGGTCTGGGCTTGAGACGACGAGGGGTCACAATCGCTGTGGTAGATGAACAACCGCGGCAGGTAGAGCATGCCTGCCATCCAGGAAATGATTGCGATAATGTGCAGGGCCTTGATCCAGGGATAGGCCTGGTCTGGGCCGGCAATCATGATCGCGCCTCCGACAATCACGAAGAAGGCGAGGGCAGCGGCAGCCTTTCGTGCAGCCCGCGCGCCAGGATTTGCATCAATCTGCTTTTCCATCATTTCACCGGAAATTGCGCACCTGGCGCACCAGATCGGTCACATGGGCAGGATCAGCCTGCGGAGTGATCCCATGGCCGAGATTGAAAATCAGTGGCCCCTGGCCGAGGACCTGAAGGATGGCATCGATCCCGTCCCGCAGCGCGGCGCCACCGGCAACCACACGCATTGGATCGAGATTGCCCTGGACTGGCCCATCCTTCTGAAGCTCCGCGGCAAAGCTCAACGGAACCGACCAGTCCAGCCCGATCGCATCCGCACCGGTAGCCTGACGGTAGCGCTTCAGCAGGATCCCAGCTCCCTTCGCAAAGGCGATGATCTTGGCCTGAGGCCTGCGTGCTCGGACCGACTCGATGATGCGTCGGACCGGCTTCACGGCGAAAGCGTCAAATTCGGTCTCTCCGAGGACGCCCGCCCAGGAATCGAAAATCTGCACAGCGTCGGCGCCGGCATCAATTTGCGCGACGAGATAATCGGCAGAGATATCCGCAAGCAGGTCAAGCAGGCGTTTGAACGCTTCAGGATGGCGGTAGGCGAAAAGACGGGCAGGAGCCTGATCGGGCGTCCCATGTCCCGCGATCATGTAGGTTGCCACTGTCCAGGGCGCACCACAGAAACCAAGCAGGGTCGTCTCTTCGGGAAGCTCGGAACGAAGCCGCGACACCGTTTCCATGACGGGCTTCAGGTGATCCAGGACAGCCTCCGCAGACAAGCGAAGAATTCCGTCCACATCGATCGGGTCCATCTGCGGACCATGACCTTCCGTGAACGTGACATTGCGCTTCAAGGCATCGGGAATAACCAGAATGTCGGAGAACAGGATGGCCGCATCGAAGCCATAGCGACGAATGGGTTGAAGTGTCACCTCCGTCGCAAACTCCGGCGAATAGCAGAGATCGAGGAAGCTCCCAGCCTTCCGCCGCGTTTCCCGATACTCGGGAAGGTACCGGCCCGCCTGTCTCATGAGCCAGATCGGAGGCGGAGTGACGGTCTTCCCATTCAGAACGTCCAGGACTTTACGGTTCGGCGTGCTCAAAGCTCAAGCCCTTTCAATAAAGAAAAGAGATATTGAATCTTCTTCTATTTCTAAGAGTCTCTGACTATCAAGGATTAATCCTCGATCACAGCTTGTTCCTCCTTCGGGAGAAATTGCCGTTCTCGATACAGAGATGCGGGCGGTAGCCGGGGATAATGGGGATAAGTCGAAATTAACCGGTGGTTTCAATGATTTCGGCTCCGGGTCGCCAGCCCGTTAATTGGGGATCAGGAGTCGATGGCTTCGTCGTTAACGACAGTCATCACCACAATTCACAGCCCGCGGAAAAGCGATGCCCCCGAAGGTCGAATTGTGGATAAATCGGCACTTTTCCTCTTGCCCCCGGCGACCTGCCGCCGCTACCTCTGTTTATCCCAGACTATCAACAGGGCATGGAGAACATCGTGGAGAACCGGAAAAACTTCTTCCATCTCCACCTGATATCTGACTCAACCGGGGAGACTCTGATCTCGGCCGGCCGAGCGGCCGCCGCGCAATTCCGCGGCTCAAATGCAATCGAGCACGTCTATCCGCTGATCCGGAGCAAGAAGCAGATCAAGGCGCTGATCGAGGCCATCGATCGCGAACCCGGCATCGTCCTCTATACGATTGTCGACCACGACCTTGCAGCTCTGATCGAGACCGGTTGCCACGAACTCGGTTTGCCTTGCGTGAACGTTCTCGCACCCATCATCGAGAAGTTTCAGGCTTATCTGGGCGCACCGTCCCGGGGCCGAATGGGTGCACAGCACGTCCTGAATGCGGAGTATTTCGCACGCATCGAAGCTCTGAACTTCACCATGGATCATGATGATGGCCAGGCGACGGAAAACTATGACGAGGCCGACGTGGTTATTATCGGCATCAGCCGTACGTCGAAGACACCGACCAGCATCTATCTGGCGAACAGAGGTATCAAGACGGCAAACTTGCCGATTGTACCCGGTGTGCCATTGCCAGACTCGCTGCTTGCGGCCGAGCGGCCCCTGATCGTCGGTCTGATTGCTACATCAGACCGAATTTCTCAGGTCCGCGAAAACCGGATACTCGGCGCCACTCCGGGTTATGACCGGAGCGAGTATGTCGATCGTGCCTCGATCACTGAGGAGCTCAAATATGCGCGATCGCTTTGCGCGCGCAACAATTGGCCGGTGATTGACGTGACGCGCCGCTCGATAGAAGAGACGGCCGCCGCAATCGTTGCCCTTCGCCCCAAGCCGCGCTAAGCGGGAGAACTAGCCAACGAAGGTTTCCACAATGGGATTACCCTTGATTCTCGCGTCCGGCAGCAAGGCGCGCCAGACGCTCTTGAAAAATGCCGGTCTCGAGTTTGTTGCAGTTCCGGCATCGGTTGATGAGCGGGCAATCGAAGAACGCATGCCGGTGGCGAACCGAGACCCGGTGACGATCGCCAGACATCTCGCGATCGCCAAGGCGACGGCAGTGTCACGGCTGAACCCCGGCGCCATGGTCATCGGTTGCGACCAGACAATGTCACTAGGCGCCCGGATCTTCCACAAGGCGACATCCATCGACGAAGCGGGCGAGACGCTCAGAAGCCTGCGTGGACAAGCCCATTTTCTCAACAGCGCAGTCTGCCTGATTCAGGATGGCAGAGTGCTCTGGAGCGATGTGTCGCGCGCTTGCATGCAGGTGCGCGATTTCTCGGACGCGTTTTTGGCCGGCTATCTGGAGAGGAACGGCCCAGCCATTTTATCCAGCGTCGGCTGCTACCAGCTGGAGGGGGAGGGCGTTCATTTGTTTGATGCCATCGCCGGCGACTACTTCACCATTCTGGGCCTGCCACTCCTGCCGCTCCTGGCTGCCCTGCGGCAACATGGAATTAACCATGCGTGATTCACGTGAAACAATTGGCCCCCGCGCTTTTGTCGCCGGCTACCCGATCAAGCATTCCCGCTCTCCGTTGATCCATGGTCACTGGCTTGCCACATATGGCATCGCGGGGTCCTACGAGAAGATCGCAGTCACCCCGAGCGACTTTCCCGACTTCATTGCCACGCTGAAGACGAGTGCCTCTCCCTATCATGGGGGAAACGTCACGATCCCGCACAAGGAAGCCGCTTGCCTTCTTGCTGACCGGGCTGATCCCCTTGCAGAAGAACTCGGCGCCGCAAACACCCTCTGGCGTGAAGAAGGCCGCCTTCATGCGATGAACACCGATGGTATTGGCTTCCTCGCCAATCTCGACGCGCGCCAGCCTGGCTGGGACCGCGCCCAGAGGGCGGTGGTTCTCGGTGCAGGGGGCGCAAGCCGTGCCGTTCTTCAGGCCCTGCGCGATCGGGGAATCGCAGAGATCCATGTCGTCAACCGCACCCTGGAACGCGCCCGCGAACTCGCGCATCGCTTCGGTGCACCGATCGAAGCTCACGGGATGGATTCCTTGGCGTCGCTGATCGATGGCGCTGGCCTCTTCGTGAATACGAGTTCACTTGGTATGGATGGGAGCGAAGCCCCGTTGCTCCCATTTGAACAGATGAAGAGTGATGCGCTCGTGACTGATATTGTCTACGTCCCGTTGAAGACACCCTTTCTGCGACAGGCGGAGGAGGCGGGATTGAACACCGTTGATGGTCTGGGGATGTTGCTCCATCAGGCGGCCCCGGGCTTTGAGAAATGGTTCGGCCGAATGCCCGAGGTCACCGAAGAATTGCGGAACCTCGTTCTCGCAGACATCGAGGCACCTGCATGATCGTCATCGGACTGACCGGATCAATCGGCATGGGCAAATCGACAACGGCGGGTCTCTTCGCCGACGAAGGCGTCCCGGTCAATGATGCGGATAAGGTCGTCCATGAACTTTACCGGCACAAAGCGGTGAAACCGATCTCCGAAGTCTTCCCCGACGCTGTCATCGACGGCATCGTGGATAGGCAGTTGCTTTCGCGGAATCTGGCGAAGAATCCGGCTAACTTCAAAATTCTCGAGAGCATAGTTCATCCCCTGGTGCGCGCTCGCGAGCAAGCATTCCTCGATCTCCAGCGTGAGCTGGAGACGCCCATTGTCGTCCTGGATATTCCCCTCCTGTTCGAAACCGGAGGTGAAGCGCGAATGGACAAGATCGTGGTGGTCAGCTGCGCGGCCGAGATCCAGCGCCAGCGGGTTCTTTCGAGACCCGGCATGACGCCGGACAAATTCGAGACCATCCTCTCGCGTCAGATGCCCGATGCGGAGAAACGCGCCCGTGCAGACTATGTGATCAACACTGGGCATGGGATTGACAGCGCGCGCGCGCAGGTGAAATCCATCCTCGACGAATTGAGCAAACAGGCGGGCCCGACCAACCATGCGTGAAGTCATCTTCGATACGGAAACCACGGGCCTCGACAACAAGGCTGACCGCGTCATCGAAATCGGCGGCATCGAATTGCTCAACCACTTTCCGACAGGTCGCACATTCCATGTCTACATCAACCCTGGTGACCGCAAGGTTCACCCGGACGCCTTGGCGGTACATGGCATCACGGATGAGTTCCTGAAGGACAAACCGGTTTTTGCGAACATCGTCGCAGATCTCCAGGAATTCTTCGAAGGCGCCAAGTGGATCGCCCACAATGCGATGTTCGACATGGGCTTCATCAACGCCGAATTCGATCGACTTTCCATCCCGCCGGTGCCGTCGGACCTGGTGATCGACACACTCGCGCTCGCGCGCCGCAAACATCCGATGGGTCCGAATTCTCTGGATGCCCTGTGCCGGCGCTATGGCATCGACAATTCACACCGGACGAAACACGGCGCCTTGCTCGACTCCGAACTTCTGGCGGAAGTCTATATCGAGATGCTCGGCGGTCGCCAGGCTGCCCTGGGCTTGACCTCGGTCGATACCCGGCGGAACCAGTCGGTGGAAATCTCCGACCTCGCCGAAATTAGCTACAGCCGACCGAGGCCCTTGTCGCCGCGTCTCTCCGCGGCAGAGGTTGAAAGCCATTCCAAACTCGTAGCCCGACTGAAGGACAAGGCCATCTGGTCCAAATACAGCGCATGAAAAAGGGCCCGTTTCGGGCCCTTTTGATATCGATGATTGGGTGGCTGAAACTCAGTTCGGCGATACCTGGCTCTTTGTGCGGGACTGTTCTTCCGAAACGCGCTGAGCAAACATCTGGGCAAAGTCGATCGGGTCGATCATCAGCGGCGGGAAGCCGCCATTGCGGGTAGCATCGGCAATGATCTGACGGGCGAACGGGAAGAGCAAACGCGGGCACTCGATGAAGAGAACCGGCAACATGTGCTCCTGCGGAAATCCAGCGATCCGGAAAACGCCGCCATAGACCAGCTCGGTGACGAAGACGACCTTGTCACCATCCTTGGCTTCCGCATTCAAGGTCAGCACGACATCGAAGTCGTTGTCCGAGAGCGGGTTGGCGTTGACGTTTACATTGATGTTGATGTTGATGGCCGGTGCCTTGTCGCGCGCCTGGAGCGACCGCGGTGCACCTGGGTTTTCAAACGAGAAATCCTTGATGTACTGGGCGAGAATGTTGAGGGACGGAGAAGTCGTTCCCTGATTGTTGTCGGCCATAGGGCTTGTCCTTCGAGATGAAATGCTAAGGCCATCTAACATTTGAACCTTCGCCTTACAACCCTGAGGCCGGCAAGGGTCGCGCTGCGTCAGTCACGGCCGATGCGGGGACCGCGCCACGGGGATTCGGGGTTCTGCGAGTTGGGGCCCGGCTCTCGCTGAAACTCGTCGTCCTCCAGATCAACGACAGTATCGTCCGCTGGCCGTGCCGTGCGAAAGCCTCCGCTTGCAAATGTGCTGCTCACCACGATCCGCGGCTTGATCAGTTTCCACGCGATGTCCCTGACGATGGGGATGAAGAGGAGGATGCCGATGATGTCCCCGAAAAAGCCGGGCACAATAAGCAGAAAGGCTGCAACGGCCAGCAGAGCCGCATGAACCAATTCACGCCCTGGATCGACACCCTTCTGAGCCTCGCTCTGCAGCCGACGAAGAATGCCTGCGCCTTGCAAGCGCAAGAGCACCACGCCCGCAACGCCCGACAACACGATCAGCCCGAGCGTTGGAAGAATACCGATTGCCTGACCGACGATGATGAAACTGGCGATTTCGACAAGCGGTGCGATGAGAAAGAGCACCAGAGGTAGGCGCATAGACGACTCCAAACGCCATTGTGATCCGGATATCGCAAGAGTCGGCGCACACTCGCTGCAAAGAATGCGTCTCGCCATTTGAATGATGCGGCGCTGCAGACTATATGGGAGATAGAAAAAACAAATTCAATCAAGCCTGGCGGTATTCATGGGATCTAGCGATTTCGTTACATTATTCTTCCTGGTCGCCGCGGTGCTGATCTTTTTCCAGCTTCGCAGCGTCCTGGGTCGCCGCACGGGCAACGAAAAGCCGCCCTTTGATCCCTTTACCCAACGCGATTTGGCGAAGGGTGCAGCCGGTGACGACGGCAAGGTTGTCACGTTGCCGCGCCGTGAAGATGCAAATGGCGATGAACGGTTTATCGCGGTGGATGCCTATGCACCCGCCGGCACCCCATTGAACGATCAGCTTCGCGAGCTTCTGCGTCACGATCCGAGCTTCAATCCCAAGGAATTCCTCAACGGTGCGAAGATTGCCTATGAGATGATCGTCATGGCCTATGCAGACGGTGATCGAAAGACGCTGAAGGGACTTCTCTCCCGCGAAGTGTTTGAAGGTTTTGAAAGCGCGATCGCGGACCGCGAAAGCAGAGACGAAACCGTAAAATCGACTTTCGTCGGCATCGAGAAGTCCGAGATCACTCAGGCGTCCGCACGAGACAACGAGGAGCAGGTGACGGTCCGCATCGTCAGCCAGTTGATCACGGCGACCTTCGACAAGGAGGGCACGATCATCGATGGTGACGCGGAGGCTGTATCTGAGGTCAACGACGTCTGGACGTTCGCGCGTGACGTTCGCTCGCGCGATCCGAACTGGAAGCTGATCGCGACCGAAGCGGAACAATGAGCGAGGCTACTTCTGCCTTTCGCCTGAAGCCGGTGCCATTCCAGGATCTGCCCGGCTGGAGCCTCGACGATCCTTCATCTCTCTGGTCTGCCATGACCGACTGCCGGAATTACCTGCAGTCGGTCAAATCATACAAGGCGGGCGCTTTGGGGCTCACCGCAGAAGATCTGCGGCCGCTACTGGAACTCGCAAGCCAGACCGTTCCGCGCAATGCTGCCGAGGCGCGATCATTTTTCGAGGGCGAGACCCGTCCTTTTCTGATCGAGCCCACCAGCTCACGATCAGGTCTCGTCACAGCGTTCTACGAGCCGGAGGTGGATGTCAGTGATTCGCAGGATCACGAATATCGCCATCCATTTTACCGCCGCCCCACCGACCTCGTGGATGTAGACGACATCGGTCGACCGAGTGCTGCCCTCGATCCGTCATACGCTTTCGCCTTGCAGACGGAAAAAGGGCTTGTGCCTTATCCCGATCGTCGGGCGATCGATGAGGGCTGGCTTGAGGGCAGGCATCTTGAAATCGCCTGGGCCCGTTCGAAGGTCGATGTTTTTTTTGCCCATGTTCAGGGCGCCGCCCGTCTTCGATATCCCGATGGGCGGCTTCGGCGGATAACTTACGCCGCGAAGGCCGGACATCCTTTTTCGGGGATCGGCCGTCTCCTGATTGATCTCGATGAGATTCCGGAAGCGAAGATTTCGATGCAGTCGATCCGGGCGTGGCTGGCCGAACACCCTGACAGGGTCGACGAAATCCTTTGGCACAACAGGTCATATATCTTCTTTCGCGAAGCCGAAGTGGACGATCTGTCGCGTGGGCCAATTGCGGCGGCCAAGGTGCCACTGATTGCCGGACGGTCTCTTGCGGTCGATCGCCAGATCCATACCTTCGGATTTCCCTTTTTCATTCACGCCGCTGGCCTGACCCATATGGATGGCGGGCGTGATTTCGCACGCGCCATGCTGGCGCTCGATACGGGTTCTGCGATTGTGGGGCCTGCCCGCGGCGATATCTTTACGGGGTTGGGCGATGAGGCCGGGCTGTTGGCTGGTGCCGTGCGCAATGCGGCTGACTTCTATATACTGATCCCGAAGCAGGCGGCAGAGAGGTTTGTCTGAGTGTCGGGTGGACCAAAGCTCAATTCGGAAGATCGGATCCTCTGGGGCAAGGTCGCGCGTTCGACTCGCCCGATGCCTGGACGCATGGAAGAACTGCTGGGCTTCGAGGAACAGTTCGAGATGTCCGTTGCGGAAAAGGATGTGCCTGCTCTGAACCGGGCCGCCTTGTCGTCGCCGGCAATCAAGGGTGAAGCCGAGCGTAAACCTGCACCGCATGTGCATCACCCGCTGGAGAAGCCGGTCAAGCGCAAGCTCTCCCGCGGTCACCTGGCACTGGAAGCTCGTATCGACCTTCACGGACTGATCCAGAGTGAAGCGCATGGCATGCTTCTGGACTTTCTGCTTCGTGCCCATGAGCGTGGCCTGAGGCATGTTCTGGTCATCACGGGCAAAGGCAGTTCGCTCGGCAGCGAAGGTGCGCTGAAGCGCGCAGTTCCGTTGTGGTTCGCCATGCCGGAGTTTCGTTTCATCATCTCCTCTTATGAACCGGCCGGTCGTCAGCACGGCGGGGAGGGTGCCCTCTATGTGCGGCTGTCCCGTCGCGGGCAGGATCGCCGATGACACCATTCGGCGATGCGCTGCGGCATTTGCGAAAGCGCAAGGGCGTCTCACAGAAAGAAATGGCGGCGGCCATCGGCGTATCGCCCGCCTATCTCTCGGCACTCGAGCACGGCAAGCGCGGCCTTCCGAACTTCGACTTCCTGCAGCGCGTGGCCGGATACTTCAACATCATATGGGACGAGGCCGAGGAGCTCTTCTCGACCGCCGGTCGGTCCGATCCCCGGATCGTAGTCGATACATCCGGAATGAAGCCGGAATACACCGCCTTTGCCAATGATCTGGCCAAGCTGATTCGCCAGCTCTCTCCCGATGTGATACGAGAAATGCAGGATATTCTGGATACCGCCAAAAAACGGCCGTGATGGGGTTGAAAAGCCTTGTCTATCCACGAGAAACAACGCCCTCGCCTTTGGAACTCAGGCCAAAACCCCTATAGTCGTGCCACTTGAAGCTGCTGATTCGGGTCAGCCGGGCCTTTGAGAATTGACTGGAAAGATTGCTGAATGACCGACTTGCCGATCGCGGAAAATGATGGACCGGCCGAATACGGCGCGGACTCGATCAAGGTTCTGAAGGGACTGGATGCCGTCCGCAAGCGCCCCGGTATGTATATTGGTGATACGGACGACGGCTCTGGTCTGCATCACATGGTCTACGAAGTCGTCGACAATGCGATCGACGAGGCTCTGGCCGGTCATGCCGACATCGTCACCGTGACGCTGAATGCTGACGGCTCGGTTACGGTGACCGACAATGGGCGCGGCATTCCGACGGACATTCATACCGGCGAAGGCGTATCTGCGGCAGAAGTCATCATGACGCAGCTCCATGCCGGCGGCAAATTCGACCAGAACTCCTACAAGGTCTCCGGCGGTCTGCACGGCGTCGGTGTCTCGGTCGTCAATGCGCTTTCGGTCAAGCTCAATTTGAAGATCCGTCGCAACAACAAGCTGCACGAGATCACCTTCACCCATGGCGTGGCCGATGGGCCACTGAAGGTGATCGGCGAATATGAAGGTCGCTCGGGAACGGAAGTGACCTTCCTTCCCAGCACCGAGACCTTCACCAATGTCGATTTCGACTATGGAACGCTCGAGCATCGCCTGCGCGAACTCGCCTTCCTGAATTCTGGCGTTCGGATCCTTCTGACTGACAAGCGCAAGTCGGACATCCGCCAGGAAGAAATGCTGTACGACGGCGGTTTGGAAGCCTTCGTGCGTTATCTCGACCGCTCCAAGAAGCCGCTCGTTGACAAGCCGGTTGCCATCAGGGGCGAGAAGGACGGCATCACTGTCGAAGTCGCCATGTGGTGGAACGACAGCTATCACGAGAATGTCCTCTGCTTCACCAACAACATTCCCCAGCGCGACGGCGGCACGCATATGGCCGGGTTTCGTGGCGCACTGACCCGTCAGGTCACTTCCTATGCCGATAGTTCAGGCATCACGAAAAAGGAAAAGGTCTCGCTGCAGGGCGAAGACTGCCGCGAAGGCCTGACGGCTGTTCTGTCGGTCAAGGTTCCCGATCCGAAATTCTCGTCCCAGACCAAGGACAAGCTTGTTTCGTCAGAGGTTCGCCCTGTTGTCGAAAACCTCGTGAATGAGGCCCTCAGCACCTGGTTCGAGGAGCATCCGACGGAGGCCAAGATCCTCGTCGGCAAGGTCGTCGAGGCAGCTGTGGCCCGTGAAGCCGCGCGCAAGGCTCGTGAACTCACGCGCCGCAAGGGCGCTCTGGACATCGCCTCACTGCCGGGCAAATTGGCGGACTGCTCCGAACGTGATCCGGCCAAGTCCGAACTGTTCCTCGTCGAGGGTGATTCGGCAGGTGGTTCCGCAAAGCAGGGCCGTTCGCGCGAAAACCAGGCAATCCTGCCGCTGCGAGGCAAAATCCTGAACGTTGAGCGCGCGCGCTTTGACAAGATGCTGTCGAGCCAGGAAATTGGCACGCTGATCACCGCATTGGGCACATCGATCGGCAAGGACGAATTCAACGCCGACAAGCTGCGCTATCACAAGATCATCATCATGACCGATGCTGACGTGGATGGCGCCCATATCAGAACCCTGCTGCTGACCTTCTTCTTCCGCCAGATGCCGGAATTGATCGAGCGCGGCCATCTCTACATCGCACAGCCGCCGCTCTACAAGGTAGCTCGCGGCAAGTCCGTTCAGTACCTGAAGGACGAAAAGGCGCTGGAAGACTACCTGATCACAATGGGTCTCGAGGAAGCCACGCTGACGCTTGCCAGTGGCGAGGTGCGCGCTGGGCCGGACCTGCGAGACGTGATCCAGGATGCGCTGCGTCTGCGCTCGCTGATCGACGGCCTTCATTCCCGCTATAGCCGCAATGTGATCGAACAGGCGGCTATCGCCGGCGCTCTCAATCCGGAGCTGACCGGAAACCGCGAGCAGGCCGAGGCTACTGCAGCTCTGGTCGCAAGCCGCCTCGACATGATTGCCGAAGAGACCGAGCGCGGCTGGCAGGGTTTCGTCACGGACGAAGGCGGTCTTCGCTTCGAGCGCGTTGTCCGTGGTGTCAAGGAAGTGGCATCCGTGGACGTGGCGTTGATAGGCTCCGCCGATGCGCGCCACATGGACCAGATGTCCGCGCGTCTGCGCGAGATCTATTCCGAACCGCCGGTGCTGACCCGCAAGGATGGCCGCAGCGAGATGTCGGGCCCGCGTGCGCTGCTGGACTCCATTTTCGCCACGGGCCGGAAAGGCCTTTCCATGCAGCGATACAAGGGTCTGGGTGAAATGAACGCCGAGCAGCTCTGGGAAACCACGCTCGACCCGAATGTTCGCTCACTGCTGCAGGTCAAGGTCAACGACGCGACCGATGCAGACGGTTTGTTCTCGCGCCTGATGGGCGACGAAGTCGAGCCGCGTCGTGATTTCATTCAGGAAAACGCGCTGAGCGTTGCCAATCTCGACATCTGATCCGATTTTACCTCGAATAAAAGAGGGCCGCGTCTGGTGACGCGGCCCTTTCTTTATGAAGAGGCATTTCCGCCGTCATGGTTAACGTGATTCACGTGAAACGATGAATTTGTAAGTCTGGAAGTGGCCCCCGAAGGCGATCCCGGGCAGCGGTTTGCGAGCGTTCGGAGTTTCCCTGGGACGCAGATGCTGCCGACGAAGGCACGTGGTGACCATCGATCGAGAAAGATCGGCTCGACACTGTATTCGGCTGTCGGTGGTTCTGGCGGTGATGATGTTCCTTGAAGCGCGTCTTTGGAACAACGTCTGGGCACAGACACAAGATCGCAAGCCTCGGAAAGGCCAGGGCCTGCAAGATCGGGCGAGCGCTGTGATGACAGATTAATTCAGTGCTGAGGGTGGAACCTTAAGCCTTGTTGGCCATCATCATAGGCAGTCAACTGACATCAGGCTGTAATGGTCAAGGAGAAATCCGGGCTTTTGCAATGCACAAAGTCTGTTAGTCTAGCGAATGAACGCAGACCAATTTGGTCTGAGGCAGAGGTACCAACTTCATGTTCTATCAGCTCTACGAACTGAACCACGCTTTCATGGCACCATTCCGGGCCAGCGCCGACGCGATGAATCTTGCCTGGAAGAACCCTTTGAATCCGTGGTCGCATACCGTCGTCGGGCGTACCTTTTCCGCCGGTTTCGAAGTCTTCGAGCGTGTGACGCGCCGCTATGGCAAGCCGGCCTTTGGTTTGCCAACGACCACAGTCGATGGCGAGAGTGTCACGGTCGAGGAAGAAATCGTCTGGCGCAAGCCCTTCTGCGATCTGATCCATTTCAAGCGTCACCTGCCGGCCGGCGCAGACAAAGGCCCGCGGATTCTCATCGTGGCGCCGATGTCAGGCCACTATGCCACCTTGTTGCGCGGTACCGTGGAAGCCTTGCTCCCGAACGCCGACGTCTACATCAGCGACTGGATCGATGCTCGCATGGTGCCGGTCACCGAAGGCGACTTCGACCTCGATGACTACATCGATTACGTCATCGACATGCTTCACCACCTCGGACCGGACACGCATGTCGTCGCCGTGTGTCAGCCCTCGGTGCCGGTTCTGGCTGCTGTTGCGGTGATGGAAGCCGAAGGTGACACCTGTGCTCCGGCCTCGATGACGCTCATGGGTGGGCCCATCGACACCCGTATCAATCCGACTGCCGTCAATCAGCTGGCACAGGACAAGCCGCTCGAATGGTTCCGCGACAATGTCATCATGCAGGTGCCGTGGCCGCAGCCGGGGGTCATGCGAAACGTCTATCCGGGCTTCCTGCAACTCTCGGGCTTCATGTCGATGAACCTTGACAGGCACATGATCGCCCACAAGGAGTTCTATATGCACCTCGTCAAGAATGACGGGGACTCCGCGGAAAAACATCGCGACTTCTACGACGAATACCTGGCGGTCATGGATCTGACGGCGGAATTCTATTTGCAGACTGTCGATACCGTCTTCATCAAGCATTCCTTGCCGAAGGGTGAGATGATGCATCGGGGGAAGCGCATCGATACCACCGCCATCCGCAACGTTGCTCTGCTGACGGTGGAAGGCGAGAACGACGACATTTCGGGTCTTGGACAGACGAAGGCGGCGCAGACGATCTGCACGAACATCCCCGAGCATATGCGGATGCACTACATGCAGCCGGATGTCGGTCACTATGGCGTCTTCAACGGCTCGCGTTTCCGCCGTGAAATCGCGCCGCGCATTGTCCAGTTCGCCACGACCCACGGCAAGAGCCTGAAGGCAACGACGCCGGTGAAACGCGTCATCAAGGGTGGCAAGTCTCTCTGATACTTTCGATGTTTCGAATTTAAGTAGCGGATTCAGTCGGTTCTCCGATTGAATCCGCTTTTTTCTTGAAGGGCAGGGCTTCATTTCCCACATCGAATCCATCGGACGGCATTCCGCTGTCCGCGGAAAACGAGGTTATCGAAGATGAACCAGTCAGCACTGCTTCGGCCGGATTGGACTCCGGCAACCGTCGCCTTGATGGTGCTCGGCTTCATGGTTTTCTGGCCGCTCGGTCTGGCCATGCTTGCCTACATCCTGTTCGGTGAGAAGTTCCAGAACTTCAAGCGGGAGGCCAATCAGAAGGCCGATAGCGCTTTCACCTGGTGCCGCTCCAACAGCTACACCGCCCCCAGCTCGACCGGCAACGTCGCCTTTGACGACTGGCGCAAGGCAGAACTCGGGCGTCTTGATGAAGAACGTCGCCGCCTCGACGAGATGCGTGCCGAATTCGACAACTACGCCCGCGAGCTTCGTCGGGCGAAGGACCAGGAAGAATTCGACCGTTTCATGCGTGACCGCCAGCAGATGAAGACTGCGGGCGAATCCGGTCCCACTCAGGGCTTCACCGGCAACTGACGCGACGGATGCGCAAATGATGAGTTCGAGGTCGGCGCTGTTGCGCCGGCCTTTTTTGTAGCGGCCAGAGACCACGAATCGGCTAGAACACGCATCATGTTTCCCCTGCTCAAGAAGCTGAAACCGCAAAAAGCCCCGGCAATCCAGCTGGACCGCGCAATTGCCGTGGATGGACGATCCATTCCGCTGACCATTCGCAAGAACAGCCGCGCAACCCGCATCACGCTCAGGATCGAACCGGGTGGCCGTGCGCTGAAGATGACCATACCGCCCGGATTGCGTGAAAAGGACATCGACGACTTCCTAGATCGGCATCAGGGCTGGCTCAGTACGAAGCTCAAGCGGCAGAAACCGGCCGGTAGTATCGAGGATGGCGGCGAGATCCTCCTGCGCGGTGTGGCCCACCGGATCGTTCATACGGGACAATTGCGCGGCCTCACACAGTCGATCGACAGCGAGATTGGTCATGTGCTGAGCGTCAGTGGTCTTGAAGATCACCTCTCGCGGCGTGTTGCCGATTTCCTGAAGAAGGAAGCACGCCGCGATCTGGAGCGATTGGTTGAGCATCATGCCAGGAATGTCGGCAAGCCGGTCAACAGCATGACCCTCAAGGACACCCGCAGCCGCTGGGGTTCGTGCTCCTGGGATGGCAAGCTCAGCTTTTCCTGGCGCATAGTCATGGCGCCGCCCATTGTAATCGACTATCTGGCCGCTCACGAAGTTGCGCACCTGCGCGAGATGAACCATGGTCCGGCCTTCTGGGCGCTCTGCCGCAAACTCTGCCCCGAAATGGACGAGGCCAAGGCCTGGCTGAAGCGTCACGGTTCAGCATTGCATGCAATCGACTTTTCCTGAGTGATCCGCGACCATTCAGCCTTTGTCGCAAATTGGCTCGACTCTTTTTTGATTTCGTGCGACTTCGCTGCCATGAGACCCGATATCAAGATCTGCGGACTGAGGACGCCGGAGGCGGTCGATCGCGCGGCCGAGCGCGGCGCGAGCCACATCGGCTTCATATTTTTTGACAAAAGCCCGCGCAATATCGAGCCCGATATCGCAGGTGTGCTCGCCGACCGGGTTCGCGGTCGTGTCAAGAGCGTTGCCGTCACGGTCGATGCCGACAACGACGAACTCGACGAGATCATCGCGTTGATGCGCCCTGATATCCTTCAGTTCCATGGCCACGAAAGCCCGGAGCGCCTGTTGACCGTGAAAGCCGTGACCGGGCTTCCGATCATGAAGGCATTTTCCATCCGCGATGCCGATGACCTGAGGCGTATCGAGCCCTATATAGGGATTGCCGATCGTTTTCTCTTCGATGCAAAGCCGCCTGCCGGATCAAATTTGCCGGGCGGCAATGGTGTTACTTTCGATTGGCGCCTGCTGCGTTCGCTTGACGACAGCGTGGAATACATGCTTTCCGGGGGGCTCAACAAGGCCAACATCGCGGAAGCGCTTCGGGAAACCGGAGCGCGGGCCATCGATGTATCCTCGGGCGTCGAATCCGCGCCAGGCATCAAGGATCTGCAGATGATGGACGAGTTTTTTGCGGCCGTTGCCGAAGCAAGTCGTGCGCAGCCGGTTTCAGGGAGTGTCAAGTGAACCAGTCACCCAAACCCAATTCCTTCCGTGAAGGTCCCGACGAAGACGGCCGTTTTGGCATCTTCGGTGGCCGCTTCGTTGCCGAGACGTTGATGCCGCTGATCCTCGACCTGCAGGCAGAATGGGAAAAGGCGAAGACGGATCCGGAATTCCAGGCCGAGCTGGCGCATCTCAACACCCATTACACCGGTCGTCCGAGCCCGCTTTATTTCGCCGAACGGCTGACGGAAGAACTCGGCGGCGCGAAGATCTACTTCAAGCGCGATGAGCTGAACCACACTGGTTCGCACAAGATCAACAATTGCCTCGGCCAGATCCTGCTTGCCAAGCGCATGGGCAAGACCCGCATCATCGCGGAAACCGGCGCTGGCCAGCACGGTGTGGCCTCGGCCACGGTTGCGGCCCGCTTCGGCATACCTTGCGTCGTCTACATGGGCGCAACCGACGTCGAGCGCCAGGCGCCGAACGTCTTCCGCATGAAGCTTCTGGGCGCCGAGGTAAAGCCGGTGACGGCGGGCCACGGCACACTCAAGGACGCCATGAACGAGGCGCTGCGCGACTGGGTGACCAATGTCGACGACACCTATTACATGATCGGTACCGCAGCCGGACCGCATCCGTATCCGGAGATGGTTCGCGATTTCCAGTCGATCATCGGGCGCGAGACGCGCGAGCAGATGCTCGCAGCCGAAGGCCGCCTGCCGGATATGCTGGTTGCCGCTGTCGGCGGTGGTTCGAACGCAATCGGGCTGTTCCACCCCTTCCTCGACGACGAGAGTGTCCGCATCGTCGGTGTGGAAGCCGGGGGCAAGGGTCTCGAGGGTGAGGAGCACTGCGCCTCGCTGACAGCAGGATCTCCGGGCGTCCTGCACGGCAACCGCACCTATCTGCTGCAGGATGACGATGGCCAGATCAAGGAAGGTCACTCGATCTCTGCTGGCCTGGATTATCCGGGTATCGGTCCGGAGCATTCCTGGCTGAAGGATATGGGACGCGTCGAATACGTGCCGATCAGGGACGACGAGGCGCTCGCCGCCTTCCAGCTTCTGACGCGCACCGAAGGCATCATCCCGGCGCTCGAGCCGAGCCACGCTCTGGCTGAAGTCATCAAGCGCGCGCCTGACATGGACAAGGACCAGATCATCGTGATGAACCTCTGCGGCCGCGGCGACAAGGACATCTTCACTGTCGGCAAGATTCTCGGTATGGGGCTCTGATCATGACTGCGCGTATGGACCAACGTTTCGCTGCCTTGAAGGCAGAAGGCCGACCGGCACTCGTCACCTATTTCATGGGCGGCGATCCGGACTATGACACGTCACTTGCGATCATGAAGGCCCTGCCGGAAGCTGGCGCCGACGTCATCGAACTTGGCATGCCATTCTCCGATCCGATGGCAGATGGCCCGGCGATCCAGCTTGCCGGCCAGCGTGCATTGAAGGCCGGCCAGACCCTCGTGCGCACGCTCGATCTCGCGCGCGAATTCCGCAAGACGGACAACGAAACGCCGATCGTGATGATGGGCTACTACAACCCGATCTACGTCTATGGCGTCGAGCGTTTCCTCGATGATGCACTGGCTGCCGGGATCGACGGCCTGATCGTTGTCGACCTGCCGCCGGAAATGGATGACGAACTCTGCATTCCGGCCCGCAGCCGCGACATCAATTTTGTCCGTCTGGCGACACCGACCACGGACGACAAGCGCCTGCCGACCGTTCTTCAGAACACCTCGGGCTTTGTCTATTATGTCTCGATGAACGGCATCACCGGCTCGTCGCTGCCGGATCCCTCGCGCGTCGCCGGCGCCGTCCAGCGGATCAAGGCTCATACCGACCTGCCGATCTGCGTCGGTTTTGGCGTCAAGACCGCCGAGCATGCCCGCCTGATCGGCGCCAATGCCGATGGCGTTGTCGTCGGGACCGCGATCGTCAATCAGGTTGCCACCAATCTCACAGCCGATGGAAAGGCGACGGCGGACACGGTTCAGGCTGTCGTCACCCTGGTGCGCGGTCTGGCAAGCGGGGTGCGTTCAGCGCGCCTTGCTGCTGCCGAATAAGCACCCCATATGGGCCCGAAACATCAGGAGTAAGCCGCGTGAACTGGATCACCAACTATGTGCGCCCGCGCATCAATTCCATGCTGGGTCGCCGCGAAGTTCCGGAAAACCTCTGGATCAAGTGCCCGGAAACGGGCGAGATGGTCTTCCACAAGGATCTGGAAGAGAACAAGTGGGTCATCCCGGCCTCCGGCTATCACATGAAGATGCCGGCCAAGGCGCGCCTGACCGATCTCTTCGATGACGGCAAGTATGAGGCACTGCCGCAGCCGAAGGTGGCGCAGGATCCTTTGAAGTTCCGCGATTCCAAAAAATACACGGATCGCCTGAGAGACAGCCGTATCAAGACCGACCAGGAAGACACGATCGTTGCAGGCGTTGGCAGCGTGCAGGGTCTGAAGCTCGTCGCCGTCGTCCACGAATTCAACTTCATGGGCGGCTCGCTCGGTATCGCCGCCGGCGAAGCGATCGTGAAGGCCTTCGAGCGCGCCATCAAGGAAGAGTGCCCGCTGGTCATGTTCCCGGCTTCGGGTGGGGCACGCATGCAGGAAGGCATCCTTTCGCTCATGCAGCTGCCGCGCACGACCGTGGCTGTCGACATGCTCAAGGAAGCCGGCCAGCCCTATATCGTCGTTCTGACAAACCCGACCACCGGCGGCGTCACTGCCTCCTATGCCATGCTGGGCGATCTTCACATCGCCGAACCTGGTGCCGAGATCTGCTTTGCCGGCAAGCGCGTTATCGAACAGACGATCCGCGAGAAGCTTCCTGAAGGCTTCCAGACGTCGGAATATCTCCTTGAGCACGGCATGGTCGACTTGGTCGTCAAGCGCCATGACATTCCCGACACGCTCGCGCGGGTTTTGAAGATCATGACCAAGCGCCCGGCCGAAGACATCACCGTGCCTGCCGCGGTGGAGAAGCCGGCTGAGAAGGCCTCGGCCTGATCTGCGTGTTCTGTGAGGCCGCGGCAGCGGAACGAATGTGATGACAGCCCCCATCGTCAGCCTGGCCGACGCCGAGATCGAAAAGCTCATGGGGCTGCACCCCAAAGGCTATGATCTTTCGCTCGACCGCATCCGCCGCCTTCTCGAAGTGCTGGGCAATCCGCACATGAAGCTGCCGCCGGTCATTCATGTGGCCGGGACCAATGGCAAGGGCTCAGCCACTGCCTTCTGCAGGGCGCTGCTCGAAGCTCAGGGACTTTCCGTCCACGTTCACACGTCGCCACATCTGGTGCGCTGGCACGAGCGCTATCGCATCGGGGTCAAGGGTGGTCGCGGACAGATCGTCGACGATGCTCTGTTCGCCGATGCGCTCCGCCGCGTCGCTGAAGCCAACGGCGGCAAACCGATCACCGTTTTCGAGATTTTGACGGCAGTAACGTTCATTCTCTTTTCCGAGCAGCCTGCCGACGTTGCCGTTATCGAGGTCGGTCTTGGTGGCCGCTTCGATGCAACGAATGTGGTCGAAAACCCGGCGGTCTCGATCATCCAGCCAATCTCGCTCGATCATCAGGCTTATCTCGGTGACCGTGTCGAGCTGATCGCCGCCGAAAAGGCGGGCATCATGAAGCGGGGTGTGCCGGTGGTGATCGGCCATCAGGAGTTCGATGGAGCCAAGGATGTGCTGATCGGCACCGCCGAGCGCCTCGGCTGTCCGCTCACCGTCTTTGCCCAGGATTTTCTCGCTTATGAGGAATTTGGTCGGCTCGTCTATCAGGACGAGCTCGGCCTGATGGACCTGCCACTGCCGCGGCTTCCAGGTCGTCACCAGATCGGTAATGCCGCAACTGCCATTCGCGCCGTGAAGGCAGCCGGCTATCCGGTGACGGAAGAGGTCGCCGAAAAGGCCATGCTATCGGTCGAATGGCCGGGCCGCCTGCAAAGGCTGACCGAAGGTCGTCTGGTGGAAAGAGCGCCGTCCGGGTCCGAGATCTGGCTCGATGGTGGCCACAATCCAGGGGCGGGCGAGGTGATCGCGGAAGCCATGGTCTCCATGGAAGAGCGTCAGGCAAGGCCGCTGTGTCTGGTGATCGGCATGATCAACACCAAGGATCCGATCGGCTACCTGCGCGCCTTCGTCGATATTGCGCACAACGTCTACACCGTGCCGATCCTCGGCTCGGATGTGGGGCTTGATCCCGTAGCCTTGGCCCAATCCGCTGCCGAGGCGGGTTTGAAGGCTTTGCCGATGAGTTCCGTGGGCGAAGCGCTCGATGCAATCCGGCAGAAGATGGAGGGATCGGTCCCTCCGCGCATCATGATTGGCGGCTCACTTTATCTCGCGGGCAATGTGCTGGCGGAGAATGGCACCGTCCCGGCATGAAAAAAGCCCGGCGAAGACCGGGCTTTTTCTTTGGTTACAAAGGCTTGGAACTCAGGCGGCGCCAGCGATCCAGCTGGACAGCGCAGTCTTCGGTGCAGCACCGACCTTGATGTCCGCCACTTCGCCACCCTTGAAAACAGCGAGCGTCGGGATCGAGCGAACGCCGAACTGTGCGGCCAGTTCCGGGTTTTCGTCGATGTTGAGCTTGACGATCTTCACCTTGCCAGCGAGTTCGTTGGAGATTTCTTCGAGGCTCGGGGCAATCATCTTGCACGGGCCGCACCATTCGGCCCAGAAATCCACGACGACAGGTTCGGAAGCGTTGAGAACCTCGGCCTGGAAATTGGACTTGTCGACTTTAACGGTAGCCATGGGGCTCTCCCTTCATAAACACGGATTTGACTAGATATGTGATGCCGCACGGCAGCAATTTCAATATGCGGTATCTCACGATGTCTCGAGGTCGGCAAGAGACCGCTGGAGCAAGTCCTCGTCGGGACGGATCAGGCTGCCGTTTTCGGTATAGATCAGCCAGCATTCTACTTCTTTACCCGGATAGAGCGGCTGCAGGATTTCACGATATATCGCGAGCTGAACCCGATGGGAGAGCGGTGACCGGGCGGCATCCGAGGGCGGATTCCGGTTCGTCTTGTAGTCGGCGATAATTACCCTGTCAGAAAGCACGGCCATTCGGTCGATCCGGCCCGACACCGCGCGAAGCTCCCCTTTGAGCCGCATCGTGCCCATGACCGAAACCTCTGCCCTGCTGCCTGGGCCGAAGAGTGGAGCAAGGTTCTCGTCCTCCAGAACAGACATGACTGTCGAAACGAGCTTCTCGCGCTGCTCGGCCGGCCAGAACCGCGCGGCCCGTTCCGCATAGCGCGTTGCGGCCTCCCGCTTTTCTATTCCTGTAACTCCGGGGAGGTTCTGCAACATCCGATGAATGAGCCGCCCGCGCTGCAGGGCAAGATCGGCTTTTTCCTCGGTTGCAAACAGTGCGGACGCCGTCACCGCATCCTCGTCGTCATCCACCACGATGCTGCCCGCACCTGAGGGACTGAGCGGCCTCGGCAGGCTGACCGGTGGTGGGAGCGACTTTCCGAGGGCCGACGGCAGGCTGTGCTTTTCTTCGGTCTCGGCAATCGGGTCGACCAGCGGCAAATCTCGCTCAGCCTCCCCGAGCGACCACCGCAATCCGCTCCAACTGCCGTCAGGACCATGAAACTCAGCGGGCCGCGAACGGCCCTCATCCGCGCCGAGCGCGCGGGAGATCATTTTGTGCCAGATCTCGCCCGTGTCCTGCACCCCGCGATAGCCGCCCACAATCAGGCGGTCGGCAGCCCGGGTCATCGCGACATAGAGCAGGCGACGATACTCTTCCTCGGCCTGATCCTTGCGCCTTTCCAGATCGCTTGCGGAGATCGAGTTGCCCAGCGCCTTGGTCGGAACCCAGATCGGTAGCGGGACCGATTCAGACGTTTCGAGGATCCTGAGTTTCGCCACATGATTGGAGTTGAACGGCTTTGAGCCCCCGTCGATCAGAAAGACGATGGGTGCTTCCAGACCCTTGGAGGCGTGCACCGTCATGATGCGGACTTCGTTGCGTTCCTTGTCCTGCTCGCGTTTGACCTCTGGCGCTTCCATTTCGAGCGTCGATACGAACGACTGCAGCCCGGGCAGCCCGCTGGTCTCGAAGGACAGGGCAAAGGTCAGGAATTCGTCGAGAATGTCGCTGACTTCGGAGCCGAGGCGGCCAAGATAACACCGTCTGCCACCATGGACACTCAGAACACGGGCATAGAAATCATGGACCGAATGCTGCCGCGACTGATCGAGGAACAGGCCGAGCAGGTGATGCGTCTTTCGCCAGGCGCCGTCGGTCTCTGCGCGCTCGGTCAGTCTTGCCCAGAGGCTCTGGGCTTCCGGCCGCTCGGCCGCGAGATCCATCAATGCCTCTTCGCTGTGGTTGAAGAGGGGACTTTTCAGCAAGGAAGCGAGCGAGAGGTCGTCGCCGGGAAGCAGAAGGAAGCGCCCGAGCGCCAGCATGTCCTGGACCGCAATGTGACTCGTCAACTTCAGGCGGTCGGCGCCTGCAACAGGAATGTTGTGCGGACGCTTGAGGGCGCGGGTCAGCGCATTGACGAAACCGTCGCGCTTGCGCACGAGAACCAGAATGTCGCCGGGGCGGATCAGCCGCTTCTGGCCCTTTTCGATGATCGTCTCCCGTCCCACGATCTGGCTGATATGGTGTGCAACGCGGCGGGCGAGAATGGCGGAGGGCGCACTCTCCGGCGTCGCGTCGAAGGGAGTGGTCCAGTCTTCGTCCTTCTCCTGCTTTTCAGCCACGATCATGTCCCAGACGTCGACCGTCCCGGGATGCCCGATCCGGCTCGACTGGTGCACGACCGCATCGCCCCCGGCGCTCAGGCCCCGGCTGTTTTCCGCAAAGCTGAAGACCTGATCGACGGCCGCCAGCACCGACTGCGTCGAGCGGAAGGAGAGCGGTAGACGCACCGTGTTGAAGTTCTGCCCGCTCTCGGCCACGGCCTGTGCGGTCTGGCGTGCTTCCTGCGAGAACTGCTCCGGCCGGGCGCCCTGAAAGGAGTAGATCGACTGCTTCTCATCGCCCACTGCAAAGAAGGTGCGGATGCCGGGCCGGGCACCGAGGCCGGTGAAGAAGTCTTCCCTGAGGGACCGAATGACGTCCCATTGCACCGGGCTCGTATCCTGCGCCTCGTCGACGAGGATGTGGTCTATGCCCTGGTCCAGCTTGTAATGCACCCAGGCGCCGACATCGCCCCGCGTCAGGAGCCGGGCGGTGCGAACGATCAGATCCTCGAAATCGAGCTGCGAGCGCCGCTTCTTCAGCTCCTCGTAGTCCCAGTCGAGACGAAAGGCGAGGGCGAGAGCTGAGCGCGTCGCTTCGTACATCCTGAAGATCCGCAGCCGATCGCGCATGGCAACGACATGATCCCGCGCTTCAATCACAGCATCCTTGAGGTCAGGGGCGGCCTTGGTCATGGCAGCCGCGATCAGCGAACTGTCGGCCTTCGGCGCCTCCTGGCCAGTCAGGAAGGCCTGGTCCAGCAGTCTTGCCCGCTCCACCCCATCCGTTTCCACGAGCGCCTTCTCCAGCACCTCCGCTACCGCGCGCACTTTCTCGCCGCCCTTTTCGAGAGCGAGCTGGATATAGCGGCTGAAATTGCCGCCCGACAGACCGGCGAGGGGCCAGTAGTTTTCCGCGCGACTGGCCTCGCTTTCCAGCGGGCCGATGTCGAGCCCTGTGCGTAGAGCGGCGTCCAGACCGCCAGCCAGTTCCGCACGCTGTCTGAAGGCGCGGATCGCATGCCGATTGGCCACGGTGTCGGAGATCAGCGCTTCAAGCCCACTTTCGTCGGCGATGCTGAGGACTTGCGAGAAGGCTTCCGCCAGAACTGCGTCATTCTCCGTCGAGGTCGCTGACAGCAGCGATCGACGTGCTTCGGCGAGCACGGTCACTGCCGCTCTGTCGTCGAGCACGTTGAAATGGCCGGCGACATTCGCTTCCAGCGGAAACTGGTGGAGCAGGGCTTCGCAAAAGGCATGAATCGTTTGGATCTTCAGACCACCAGGCGTTTCCAGCGCCTTGGCAAAGAGCCGCCGTGCAGCCGCAAGTGTCGCCCGGTCGGGCTCCTTCTGCTCGATGGCGGTGATGCGCTTCGCGAGCTCCGCGTCGTCCAGCGTCGCCCATTCGGCAAGCCGCTCGAACACGCGGTTCGACATTTCAGACGCAGCAGCCTTGGTATAGGTCAGGCAGAGGATAGAGGAGGGGCGGGCACCGGCGAGCAGCAGCCGGATCACGCGCTGTGTCAAGACATGCGTCTTGCCCGAGCCTGCATTGGCGGACACCCAGGCAGATTGGCCGGGATGCGAGGCACGTGACTGGGCAAGTGTCGTCCAGCCAAGCCAGGTAGCCGGATCGCTGCCCGTGGGAAGCGCATCCAGGGAAAATTGCAGGTCACTCATCCCCGGCTCCTTCTTCGGCTTCCGCCGTCGACCACTCCGCGACACGCGCAAGATGGTCGTATTCGCCGCCATAGCTGTTCTGTTCCGCTGGGATGAGACGGGACACATAACCGCGCTCGCCGCTTTGCAGTGCCTGAACGAACCGACCGAGTTCATCGACGGATTGCGTTGCAAGCTCGAGAGCCGATTTCTTGCTGTCGCCGCGCGTGGCCATCTCGTTGTTCACCTGGTCTGTCGAAAAGCGGTCGCCGGGCCGCAGTCGCACGTAAACGAGGTTAAGGGGTTTCACGTCACCGGCCGGCTTGAAGGCGCCTTCGAGAAGGGCCGCTGCCTCCAGTGCCAATTGTGGGTCGAGCAGGCTACGCGCCTGGTTGGCGCTTGGATTGAGGCCGGTCTTGTAGTCGATGATGTCGGCGAAACCACCCCCTCGTATGTCGATGCGGTCAGCAATGCCGCTGATGGTGATGTCGATCGGGCGCAGCAACACATTGCCCCGCACCTCCGTCAGCGATCGCCGGATTTCCGGTCGGCGCTGTCGCTCCCAGGTGAGGAAGGCCGAGGCGACGCTGTAGAAACGTTGCCGCCAGACGATATCGATATGAAGGGGCAGGGCCTCGGCAAGGAATTCCTCGTCGGTGATCCGGTGGAGGATCTCCAGAGCGTCGAGTCGATCGGGGTCATGTCCCTCGCGGATGAAGCGCTCAACGATCCGATGATAGAGTGTTCCGCGTTCGGCCGCACCCGGATCCTGATTGAACGTGTCGATCTGATCGAGGCGCAGGATCCGCCTCGCATAAATGGCATAAGGGTCGCGCCTGAACCGCCCGACTTCGGAAAAACTGAAGGAACGCGGCTGCAGATCGACACGCGGGCGCGGTGCCGGTCGCTGCGCCGGAGCCTGGCTCTCGCCCTGGTCGATCAGGTCGGCGTAGCGACGATAGATCAGACCACGCTCTCTCATGGCGTCTTCCAGCAACGTTCCGCCGAGGGCCATCAGGCGCTGCAGCCAGCGGGAGGCGACCGTCGGCGCGGACCCCTGGCGAAGCGCCCGTGAGAAAATCAGGTTCCGGGTGCCACAAGCCATCTGAAAATCATGAGCCACCTGGCCGATCTGCCGCTCCGGCGGTTCAAGCCCGACTTCAGTCTTCATCACGCGCGAGAGGAAGGGATTGTTCTTGGTCTGGCCGGGCCAACTGCCTTCGTTCATCCCGCCGATCACCATCATGTCGACATTCTGCAGGCGCGCTTCCAGCGTGCCGAAGATGAAGACACGCGGATGCCGCATGGCTCGCGGCTTGACCGCCTGTCCTGCCATTAGCGCAGTGAGGATGTCGACCCATTGCGCCCCGTCTGCCTCGATCTGGCCATCCGTCTCCAGAACGTCCGCGAGAAGCCGGGCAAGTGCCTCGCCCGCCGCATCGCCCCAGAGACCTGCGAGATCCGCGCGCTCGTCAATGGTGACGGCTTCCAGCACGCGTCCTGTGCGTTCTGCCCAGTCGCTGAGGGTGAGCCTTTGCGAGAGGATGTGGCCATCGCGCGACCGCACAAGCGATGAGACCAGCGGTTCGACCGCCGCCGTCACGCGTTTGGCAAGTTCTAGCGCAAGGTCGATCTCCTCGGGGCTGATCGAGATACGCCACTGCGGCTTGTGGCGGTCTGCAAGATGCAGTTCAAGCCCGCCTGCGAACAGCGGCTCCATCTCCGCGAGATCGAGAGTTGCCAGCCCACCACGCAGCGCGATCCGTTCCAATGTGTCAGCGGCCTTGCGCATGTCTTCGGCGGCGAAGCCGAAGCGCGCAAGCGGATGCTTGATCAGGGACACGATTGCCACAGGATCGCCCGGACGCAGGCATGCCTCGGCGACCACCTGGGTCAACATCGCCGCTTGTGTTCCGGTCATCGGCGTACCCGCCGAATCATCCGCCTCGATTCCGAATCGCGCAAGTTCGGACATCACGCGGCGCGCCAGTGCGCGATCGGGTGTGATCAGCGCCACGCGACTTTCGGGATTGTCCGAAGCCTGCTCCAGGCCTAGACGAAGGGCGATCGCGATGGCGGTTGCCTCCTCGCGCTCGTTCGCCGTCTCGATGAGCGCAACATCGCGGAAAGCGTCGAGTACTCGGTGATCATCCATACCCCCGCGCCAGGCTTTCCAAGTGTCTGTCGCCTCCGCAGGCGCCATGGCACGAGACAGGAACTCGGCTCGATCTCTGAGGGCTTGCGTTGCGGGTTCGAGCACCTGGACATCAGCGCGGTCGAGCTTCATGTGGCGAAGCAGATGCGCAAGGCCATATTGCGGATGCCCCCGTACGGCCGGGCTCTGTCGCATCAGAGAGATATCCCGATCGTTCAGCTTTTCCCAGTCGTCGTCCGGCATGTCGAGATCGAGCCCCGGCAGCACCACGGCGCCGTGGTCGAGTTCGGCAATTGCGGCAATCAACTCGGCTGCAGCCGGGATCGAGCCGGTCGAACCCGCAACGATGACCGGGCCATCTGCACCTTGTCTGCGGAAACGCTCTGCCTCGGCCCTGAGCACGGCATCGCGATGGCGCGCCGGAGAGGATCGCACCAGTTCCTCCAGGCGCGCCGGCCAGAAACTGGTCGCGATCTTGAGAAACTCCAGCGTCAATTGCCACCAGGACCCAAAGTCTGCGGATTGAAGTTTATCTAGGTCGCTCCAGTCACATCCCTCCGTCTCTGCAGCTTCGATCAGCTCGACGAGCGCACGGGCCAGCCAGACGGCATCGGCCGGGCTGGCGGGCGCAACGAGCGGCGTGTCGGCATGGATCGACCGCACGATGTCAGGCAACTGGTTGCGCCATGCGAGGATCAGGCGCGCCAGCTCCAGAAGCATGACGGTCCCGCTGACGGGCGGTGCGAGATCCATGAGAGAGGGAGCATTGAGATCGAAGAAGCCGCTGTCGTCGTCGGTTTCTCCGAGTGTCCGGATATCGGGCAGAATGGCAGCGCGGCCGCCCAGCAGGTCCACGAATTCCGAGCGCAGGACGCGGGCCGCCCGTCGGGTCGGCACGAGTAGTGTCACCGCAGCCAGCGCCAGGGGATCATCCGGATCGTAGCGGAAGCCGTCGGTGAGACGTCCGTCGAGCAGTGCCTCCGTCAGTGTCCTGAGAAAGGGCCGGCCCGGAGGGATCGTCAGCAGACGCGGCGCCTTTGCCATCATCTCAGGCGCTCCTGACGTTTCGGGCGACCACAGCTTCGGCAGGCGCGATCGCATCAGGCGTCCCGACGGTGAGCCACTGACCCTTGAGGCCTGTGCCGTACAGGCGACCGGCGGCAATCGCACGATCGAAATAGATGTTGAGGTTGAAGGGACCCTCGGGCGCGTCGTCGAGCATATGCGGCATCAGCACCAGTGCCCCGGCATACACGACCGGATTCGCGGCCCCGGGGACATGGCGGGTGAGCCGACCATCTTGCGCCATCGAAAAATCGTTCTTGCCGTTGTGACCCGTGGTCTGGTCCTGTTCGACGCAGAGCATCGACATGTCCATGCGAGAGGCATCGAACTGTTTCGCAAGCTTGGAAAGGTTGTCCGGCTCACCGTCCGGTTCGCCGACCCAGAAGAGGTCGGCATTCATCACCAGAGCAGGCTGATCCCGGTCGAGCAATTTGAGCCCTTTCGCCAGGCCGCCGCCGGAGTCCATTAGCCGGTCGCGTTCGTCCGAGATCCGGATCTCGACGCGCTTTTCCTTTGCCAGATGCGTTTCCATCTGGTCGGCATGATGGTGGACATTGACGACGATCGTCCTCACCCCGGCGGCAATCAGCGCGTCGAGCACATAATCGATCATCGGCTTTCCACCGATGCGGACCAGCGGTTTCGGCATCGTCTCTGTAATGGGGCGCATCCGCGTACCGAGTCCGGCCGCCAGCACCATGGCTTGCTTGATGATCATCTCTTTCAGGCCGGTGATTCGGGAAGTTCGATTCCAGCCTCTATGCACCAGTTCCGCAAGGGGGCGAGGACCGGATGTTCGAAAGCAACCGCGAGATGCCAGAGCGTGCGAGGAAGATGGCGCATGTAGCCGGGCTTTGCGTCTCGATCCCTGAGGCGCACCCAGAGCCCGTTCAGCTTGCAGGCCCGCTGCGCAGACATGATCGCCCAGCTCTTCAGGAAGGCAGCTTCATCGAAGCTCGATATCCTTGCTCGCGCAGAAAGATAATCGGCCATCAATTGATCCATGAGGGCGCGCTCGATTGTGACCCGCGCATCCTGGACCAACGAGACCACATCATAGGCCGCCGGCCCGATCATGGCATCCTGGAAGTCGATCAATCCGACCCTGTCATGCCCCTCGCGATCCCCCCGCCAGAGGATGTTCGGCGAATGGAAATCGCGGAGCACGATCGATGTGTCGGCATTCGCCAGCTCGTCGATCAGATGATCCCATATGTCGAGATAGCGTTCGCGCTCTGCCGTCGAGACCGCCTGGCCACCGCGTTTCCAGGGGAGGTGCCAGTCCAGCAGCAACTCGACCTCGAATTTCATCGCAGCACGATCAAAGTCCGGGATGATATGGTGGTGCCCGCCGGGGATGATGATCTCGCGCTCGAAGGGCGTATCATGAATGGCGGCAAGACAGGCGGCACTGGCACGATACCGTTCGGCAATCGGTTTGCCGAGATTGTCCAGAACGCCCTCTTCTCCGAGGTCTTCTAACAGAAGCAGTCCGGCATCGAGTTCCTGCGCCAGCACTGCGGGAGCTGCGAAACCCCGCTCCCTGAGCGCCTGTCCGATCGCGACAAAGGGGCGGACATCTTCTGCCAGATGCACCAACTGCGAATAGGGCTTGCCATCACGGATTGGCGGACCATTCGGCCGCTTTGGCGCATCCATCAGTACAAGCCGCGTGGTCCCGTTGGCCGGATAGACTGACTCATAGGCACGGTTGGATGCGTCACCGGTGAGGTGGCGCCTGTGCATGCCGATGTAACCGTTGTCCTCGAGAAATCGGCGGATGTCCATCACACGCCGCAGCCGGGCAAGTTTCGCTTCCGGTGCCTGGATTGTCAGATTGCGCCCACCGTCCGGAGCGAATTGAAATGTGATCCCGACATGGTTCTTCGGCAGCGCGCTGCCCGCCTTGTCGGGCCATTCGATGAGGCAGATGCCGTCTGCCAGTGCCTCGTCAAGACCCAGCTCGTCGAGCTCGCTTGGGTCAGACAGCCGGTAGAGATCGAAATGCGCGACGCGGATGCTGAGGTTGTAGTTCTGAACAAGAGTGAAGGTCGGGCTCGGAACTTCCAGTTCCGGGTCCCCCGCCATGGCTCGGATCAAGGCGCGGCTCAGCGTGGATTTCCCGGCGCCGAGATCACCCTCCAGGGCGATGCAGTCGCCGACTTGGAGGGCGAGAAGCAAGTCCTCGCCGAACAGTGCGGTGGCACGGTCGTCGGCGAGGTGGATAGTAAGCGGGGTGGCCTCGGCGCTCATTCGGCGGCGGCGATCAACTGCGGTAGACTGGCAGAGGGAATTCGGCAATTGACCGTCGTCCCGTTTCCGGGCTCGCTTTCGATCTTGACGTCGCCATTGTGCAGATTGACGAAGCTTTGCACGATCGAAAGGCCAAGGCCTGGCCCGCTCCGCTTGCCGCCCCTTGCGCTTGTCGAGAAGCGGTCGAAGGCCGAGGAGACGAGATCCGCGCTCATGCCGCAGCCGCTGTCGCGGACCGAAAAGACGAAGTCATCGGCTTCTCTCCAGCACTTCATCGAGACAACCGAGCCTTCGGGGGCGTAGTTCACGGCATTGGTGAGGATCTTGATGAGGATCTGCTTCAACCGCTGCCGGTCGGCAATCATATTGCCGAGCTGCGCCGGAGCGGCGATCTCCAGCGTCACGCCGCCCTCCTGCAGACGGTCGGTCATCTGCATCGAGACATCATCGAGAAGGTCACTAAGATCGATTTCAGAATAGTCGAGCTGCATGATGCCGGCATCGACCGTTGCGAGATCGAGAATGTCGTTGACGATGGTCAGGAGCACCGAAGACGAGGTCGAGATATGGTCGATGTATTCGGCCTGACGCTCGTTGAGCGGGCCGATTGTCGGGGTCTTGAGCAGATCGGTGAAGCCGATAATGTTGGTGAGAGGCGAGCGCAATTCGTAGGAGACGTGCTGGACGAAGTCGTTCTTCAGCTCGTCGGCCTTCTGCAGCGCCTCGTTTTTCTCCTTGAGTGCCCGCTCCGCACGAACACTGTCCGTCATGTTGACGAAGGTCAGCATGGTCTGCGCATTTGGCAGCGGCGTCACGGCGTAATCGAGCACGAGGCCCGAATAGAGTTCCAGCGTGCCCTGGCTCGAAGGTCGCTCGTCCTCGAAGCTCGTGATCATCTTGCCGAAGGCCTTCCAGCCATCAGGCTTGTCATAGGACGGGCCGCAGGCCGCTTCGAGCAGGCGTATATGCGTCCCGAAGGCGGCCTGCGCCTCGGTGATACCCCAGAGCGCGCGGAAGGCGGGGTTGGAGAGCTGGATTCGGCCATCGGGCCCGAAAACGGCTACGCCTTCCGACAGATGGTCGATGGTTTCGCCTTGAACCTGGACCAGCGTGTTGTAGCGGGTTTCCAGATTGACCTGCTCTGTGAGGTTTTCGAAGACCCAGGTCGCGCCGCCCTGCGGGTGCGCAGATGCAATCACGCGAAGCGTCTGTCCGTTTGGCAGATGCCAGAGATCCGTCTGCGTCTCCAGCGCGCGATAGACCGAGAGGCAGTTTTCCTTCCACGCTTTCCAGCTCAGCTGTTCCGGCAGCTTGTGCGCTGCCCGAAGCCGGTCGAGCAGTTCGGCATGATCGGGCCGGCTTTCGAGGAATTTGGCTTCGAGGCCCCAAAGCTGCTGGAAGGCCTGGTTGTAGAACTGCAGGCTGCGGTCGGCGTCGAAGATCGCGACCGGCGTGGCCAGATGGTCCAGCGTATCGGCATGGCTCTTGAGCGTTCGGGTGAGTTCTTCCCGAAGGGTCTCGGCCGAGGAGACATCGATCGCCATGCCGCAGGAACCCGTCGGGCCACGAACATCGACCACGTCGAAGTAGGTGCGCGCGCCGCGCACGGCTGTCGAGACCGTGTCGTGGAACGGCGATTCCGGAGTTGCCGACGCCTTGATCTTCTCGCGGGTCAGGGTGCCCAAGATCTCGCGCCCTTCCTGAACCGCCAGTTGGGGCGAGGAAGCCTCGGCGGCATCGCTGTAGGCCTGGTTGACCCAGACGAGACGACCTTCGGCATCTCTTTGCCAGACCGGCTGTTCGATCGAATCAAGCAGCGACTCGAAGGTCGCAATCGAGCTCCGAAGGCGATTTCGTTCAATCTTCAGCTCGGCGAGTTCCGCCCGCAGGTTGTCGAGAGCGACAAAATGCGCATAGGCGCGGCCGCCATAGAGATTGCCTTGGACATCGAGCACTTCGCCGCGCTGGGTCTCCACCACCAGCTCGAAGGACTTGGCATGCAGGCGCAAAGCTTCGATGGCGCGTTCGACCTCGGTTGCTGACTGCGGTTTCAACCATCGCCCGAATGCCAGGAAATCCGGATCCTGCTGTGGGGCACCCGTTTCGGCGGGAAGCTGGCCGAGCAGTTCTGCCTTGCCGTTGTGGCCTTCCCAGATCACGGTGCGCCGGTTCTTGTCGGCAATAAGGGTCTGGTAGCGGGAAATCTTGTACTGGCTGTCGGAATAGGCGGAGCGCAGTTCGCGGACCTCGACGTCGAGCCTGTTGCGCTGCCGAAGGAGCACTGCGGCGAAGATGAGGGAAGCGGAAATCGTGCCCAAAAGCACCGCATAACCCGCCACATCGATGCTGTCGAAGGCAGGGACTGGTGCGCCGGCAGATTGTGCAAGAACGATTCCAGGGGCGAGGAAGCCGGCAAGGGCGCTGCCGCAGGTCAACAAGCGTCGCATTGCTGCCACGGCGGGGCGCTGTGCCACTTTACGCAGCACACTCGTCGTCAGGTCTGTAGCTGGCCGCCAGAGGCTTGGAAAACCGGCCGTCATAGCCGTATCCCGCTGACGCGGGGCGCGTTGATGTACCGACATTTTCGGTCTGTCTCCGTCTTATTATGTGCCGCATCGTCGACAAGACATCCGTATCCGCGGACCGCTCGTGCAGTTCACGAATCAAGTCCAAAAACAATACCTTCGATGGATAGGGTCGGGAAGGCCGGGCCCCAAAAAAGAAAGCGGCGCCCTTGTCAAGGCGCCGCCTACTAGATGTAGATATTATCCAGCTATAATTTAATAGCGATAGTGTTCAGACTTGAACGGACCCTGTGCCGTGACGCCGATATAGGCCGCCTGTTCGTCGGAAAGCTGTGTCAGCTTCACGCCGAGCTTCTCGAGATGCAGACGAGCGACCTTTTCGTCGAGGTGCTTCGGCAGGACGTAGACGCCCGGCTTGTATTCATCCTTCTTCGCAAACAGCTCGATCTGGCCGAGAACCTGGTTCGTGAACGAGGCCGACATGACGAAGGACGGATGTCCCGTCGCGTTGCCGAGGTTCAGAAGGCGGCCTTCCGAAAGCAGGATCATGCGGTTGCCCTTCGGGAACTCGATCATGTCGACCTGCGGCTTGATGTTCGTCCACTTCAGGTTCTTCAGCGACGCGACCTGGATCTCGTTGTCGAAGTGGCCGATGTTGCCGACGATCGCCATGTCCTTCATCTCGCGCATGTGTTCGATGCGGATGACGTCCTTGTTGCCGGTGGTGGTGATGAAGATGTCGGCCGAGGAAACGACGTCCTCGAGCGTGACCACTTCAAAGCCGTCCATGGCGGCCTGCAGCGCGCAGATCGGATCGACTTCCGTCACCTTCACGCGGGCGCCGGCGCCGCGGAGCGATGCGGCCGAACCCTTGCCGACGTCACCATAACCACAAACAACGGCGACCTTGCCGGCCATCATCACGTCGGTGCCGCGGCGAATGCCGTCGACCAGCGATTCCTTGCAGCCATACTTGTTGTCGAACTTCGACTTTGTGACGGAATCGTTGACGTTGATCGCCGGGAAGGGAAGAAGGCCCTTCTTGGCGAGTTCGTACAGACGATGAACGCCGGTCGTCGTTTCTTCGGTCACGCCCTGGATGGCGTCGCGCTGCTTGGTGAACCAGCCGGGCGTTGCAGCCAGGCGCTTCTTGATCTGCGCGACCAGGATTTCTTCCTCTTCCGACTGCGGATTGGAAAGAACGTCCTCGCCAGCTTCGGCGCGGGCGCCGAGCAGGATGTACATGGTGGCATCGCCGCCGTCATCGAGGATCATGTTGGACAGGCCGCCATCGGTCCACTGGAAGATCTTGTCGGTATATTCCCAGTAGTCTGTGAGCGATTCGCCCTTGATCGCGAAGACCGGAATGCCGGCGGCAGCGATGGCAGCCGCCGCATGGTCCTGGGTCGAGAAGATGTTGCAGGATGCCCAGCGCACTTCGGCGCCGAGAGCCACGAGCGTCTCGATCAGCACGGCGGTCTGGATGGTCATGTGCAGCGAACCGGTAATGCGCGCACCCTTCAGCGGCTGGCTGACGCCGAATTCTTCACGGCAGGCCATGAGGCCCGGCATTTCGGTTTCGGCGATGCTGATTTCCTTGCGGCCGAAATCGGCAAGACCGATATCTGCGATCACGTAATCATGTTTGCTCATGGGATTCTCCGGCTGGATGCGACCCGATCCGCATTGGATGCGGATGGTTTGACTGGCTCTCCCGCAGATTTGTCTGCGGGGCTTGTCTCGTCTTCTAGCAGGGAAAGGCATTCGACGCAATCTGACATAAAGAAGTCTTTATGTCTTTATGTCGCGATGCTTTACATCTCTTCACCGAAGCGATCGGCGACGAGCGTCGCGAGCGCTTCCATCACATCGTGTGCCTGGTTGCCCGAAGCAGAGACGGAGATCGAGCAGCCGGGGCTCGCGGCGAGCATCATCAGCCCCATGATGGAAGTGCCGCCCACGGTCGTGCCATCTTTGGATACGCTGACCTTTGCATCGAACCCGCTTACCGTCTGGACGAATTTCGCGGAGGCTCGGGCATGCAGGCCGCGCTTGTTGATGATCAGGAGATCGCGCGAGATCGGATCAATCATGACGTCACTTACCACTGAGAACACGGCTTGCGACATTGATATATTTGCGCCCGGCCTCCGAGGCTTCGATGAGGGAGCGGTCCATGTCATTGTCGCCGCGGACACCGGCAAGCTTGATCAGCATGGGCAGGTTCACGCCGGCGATCACTTCGATCCGACCCGTGTTCATGACTGATATGGCGAGGTTCGAGGGCGTGCCTCCGAACATGTCGGTCAGGATGATCACGCCGTGACCATCATCGGCACGCAGCACGGCATCAAGAATATCCTGGCGACGCTGGTCCATATCGTCTTCGGGGCCGATGGAAACGGTCTCGATACATTTCTGTGGGCCTACGACATGTTCCACCGCATGGTGGAACTCTTCAGCCAGCTTGCCATGTGTGACAAGCACAAGTCCGATCATTCTCAACTGCCTCTTAGCGTATCTCTCGCCAAATAGCTCAAGATTGGCGTTTCGTCCATCAGTGGGACGCCATCATGTCCATGAAAGCGCGAAGTGCAAGCCAAAACAGCGTGTGGCCTAGCCGTTCCCTTTCAGCGTCTGGATACGCGCGAAAATAAGGCTGAGTGGAAATCGGCTCCAGAGAGGCACCCGGATGGCCGGCAGTCGAATGCCGGGAGCCAGATTGGCTTTCTCATTGTCCGGCGGCAGTCGATCACCTTCGTTGGAGGGAACCGGCAAGACCGCGAAATGAATCTCGGCTTCTGCAACGTGGTCGACAGAGACGATGCCGGAATATCGGAGTTCGATCAGTCCACGAATTGCATCGGGGCAACTGGCGATGATCCTGTCCTCGTCTTGCAGAATAAGGACACGATCATCCGCAACCAGCGCGCCGGGCAGCTGCCGCAGCCGAGCTTCTGCCAGACAGTCGAAGGCGAGGCCCGATTTGCCGCCACCCGACGGCCCCAGATACAGGAGCCCGATGCCGTCAACGGTAATAGCAGTGCCGTGAATGTTGGCAGGGGCCGTGTTCACGTTGATGTCTCGACAGGCAGGGAGAGCATAAAGCGCGCACCGGTGATACGCCCGGTAGCCGGATCCATGACATTCTCGGCTCTCAATGTACCGCCATGGGCTTCGGCAATCTGGCGGCTGATCGACAGGCCAAGGCCCGAATTCTGGCCGAAGCTCTCGCCCTCCGGCCGGTCGGTGTAGAAGCGTTCGAAGATACGGTCGATATCTTCGGCCTGGATGCCCGGGCCGTTGTCCTCGATCTGGATAAGGCAGCGGCTTCGATTGCGCGACAGCCTCACGAGGATACGGCCGCTGTCTGCGGGCGCGAAGGATCGCGCGTTCTCGATCAGGTTGGTGACGATCTGGCCGAGGCGAAGATCATGACCGTTTACGACGAAATGCTGGTTCGATCCGGGCTTCTGGTCGATCACATAGTCGATCTTCACGGCCTTCTTGCCACTGCGGATTTCCCGCGAGATATCGACGAGACTGGAGAGCAGGACTTCGAGATCGACCGGCTTGGCATCCGAGCGAGCCAGCTCCGCATCGAGACGCGAGGCGTCCGAAATATCGCTGATCAAGCGGTCGAGGCGCCGTACGTCGTGCTGGATGATGTCCATCAACCGCTGCCGGGATTGGTCGGTCTTGGCCAGCGGCAGCGTTTCGACAGCGGAACGCAGGGAGGTGAGCGGGTTCTTCAGCTCGTGGCTGACATCAGCGGCAAAGCTTTCGATGGCATCGATCCGGTCGTAGAGCGCAGTCGTCATTTCCCGGAGCGCAATCGAGAGATTGCCGATCTCGTCCTGGCGGATGGAAAAGTCCGGGATTTCTTCGCGCTCCCTTGCCCCGCGACGCACACGAATGGCGGCGGCCGAAAGGCGGCGAAGGGGATTGGCGATGGTTGACGACAGCAAGAGCGAAACGACGATATTGACAAGCGTCGCTACCCCGAACACGCGCAGGATGGCCAGTCGCTCGGCATGCACGATCTTGTCGATGTCGCCGGCCTGCGTCGACAGAAGCAGCACGCCCAGGACTGCTCGCGATCGCTGGACGGGAACGGCAACGGAGACGATCAACTCACCTTGGTCCGTCACGCGGACCACGGCGCCACGCACACCGGTCAGTGCGTTCATGACCTCGGGATAGATCGACCCGTCGCCGCCGGGTGCTTCGCGGTACACCGGCAGATTTCCAGGCTGCAGGATCGTGTTGAAGAGTCGCGTGATCCAGTCGGTGAAGCTGCTGGAATCGTTGTTGACGGGTGGCAGGTCAAAGCGCAGCACCTGACCGCGCGAATAGAGATGCCGTGAATCGAGCAGCAGATTGGCGTCGGCGTCGAACAGGCGGGCGCGAATCCGTGTCGGCGAGATCAGGCGCCTCAAAACCGGCGCCACGCGCTCGGGATTGATCGGGAATTCCAGATCCTCATCCTTCGGCACCGGCGTGATGCTCTGGCCAGCCTGAAGTTCGAGCAGCTTTTCGGGGTCGATGGTGATCGAATTCGTATCGATGGAGGCCGAGGCCGAGACGGCCGCTGCGATGATCTCGCCCTGGGTCAGCAGGCTTTCCACGCGGGCGTCGATCAGCCCCTCGCGGAACTGATTGAGATACATGATGCCGGCAACCAGAACGATGAGCGCGGCCAGGTTGAAAAAGACGATCCGGCGCGTCAGGCTCGAAAAGAGCGCGTGGCCGAAGATCCGCCGGATGAGCGTGAAGGGATGGGTGAACAGCCGACGCTGTTCGGAGCCGGAATCCGGCTCCTCCATGTGTCCTTCGTCAACCTGCTGGGTCAAACCTTTGCCTTTCGCCCGTCTCGACAGCCCACCTGTTCGTCGTCAGGCGCCATGTCGACGAGATCTCATGCTGCTTCGCGGAAGCGGTAGCCCACGCCGTAAAGGGTTTCAATCATGTCGAAGTCGGTATCGACCATCTTGAACTTCTTGCGCAGCCGCTTGATGTGGCTGTCGATCGTGCGATCGTCCACATAGACCTGCTCGTCATAGGCCGCGTCCATCAACGCGTCGCGGCTCTTCACGACACCAGGGCGCTGCGCGAGAGATTGCAGGATCAGGAATTCCGTCACGGTGAGCGTCACCGGATCACCCTTCCAGGTGCAGGTGTGGCGCTCCTGATCCATTACGAGCTGGCCACGCTCGAGCGTCCGGGCCTGCTGCTCGGGGCTTCCCTTTGCAGGTCCGTTGCCGGCCGCAAAGCTTTCGCGGCTCGCTGACCGACGCAGGATCGCCTTCACGCGCTCGACCAGCAGGCGCTGAGAGAAGGGTTTGGTAATGAAGTCGTCGGCGCCCATCTTCAGGCCGAAGAGCTCGTCGATCTCCTCGTCCTTGGATGTGAGAAAGATCACCGGAATGTCGGACTTCTGACGCAGGCGGCGCAGCAGCTCCATTCCGTCCATGCGCGGCATCTTGATGTCAAAAATGGCAAGCTGCGGCGGACGGGCGATAAGACCGTCGAGAGCCGAGGCGCCGTCGGTGTAGGTTTCGACCTTGTAACCTTCCGCTTCGAGCGCAATGGACACCGAAGTCAGAATGTTGCGGTCGTCATCCACGAGGGCGATCGTCTGCATGATATACGTCTCCGTCATCGTTGCGCTGCTCCTGGTCTGTCCAGCCCAGCTCTGGTTCCGTGGCAGTGCGATATGGGGATAAAGGTGGAACAAATTGTGGCAGAGGGGAAGGGGCGTGCCGGGCAGATTCAGGCCAAATGTCAGATTTGCTGTTTCGATCGCTTCATTTCACGATGGAATAGAAGCGGAACTAAACGATTTAAAAAGGTCATTTCTCATTTTAAATCGATTAAATAATTGATATTATTGATTTTTTTGGTGCTCCACCTTGCGTTTTGGTGCCCCGACGTTTAATTTTCGCGCATTCAGTTCTGGCCAATGTGAGAGGAAGGCGCACCCATGGAGGAATTCGGCGTGAGGAACCCCGTTGCGGGGATCACGGATATCGGCTTGGGGAAAGCCGCCAGCATTCGCTACAATTTCCTTGAGGCGGCTCTCTATGAAGAGGCCGTTCGCCGGGGCGAGGCTGAGTTGACGGCAGATGGCGCCCTGCGTGCCCTGACGGGCCAGCACACAGGTCGCTCGGCCAAGGACAAGTTCGTCGTTCGCGATGGAATGACCGATGGTCAGATCTGGTGGGACAACAACAAGCCGATGTCGCCGGAGCACTTCCAGGTGCTGCACCAGGACATGCTGGCCCATGTCGAAGGCAAGGACCTTTTCGTTCAGGACCTCATTGGTGGCGCAGACGCGGACAATGCCTTGCCGACGCGTGTCGTGACCGAATTTGCCTGGCACTCTCTCTTCATCCGCAACCTCCTGATCCGTCCGGAGCGCTCAGCCCTTGAAGGCTTTCTGCCGAAGCTGACCATCATCGATCTGCCGAGCTTCCGTGCAGACCCGGCCCGCCACGGCTGCCGCACCGAGACGGTGATCGCTTGCGACCTGACCAATGGCATCGTCCTCATCGGCGGCACGTCCTATGCTGGCGAAATGAAGAAGTCGGTCTTCACCGTCCTCAACTACCTCTTGCCGTCCAAGGGTGTCATGCCGATGCACTGCTCGGCCAATGTCGGCCCTGATGGCGACGCCGCCGTTTTCTTCGGCCTGTCCGGCACCGGCAAGACCACGCTCTCGGCCGATCCGAAGCGCACCTTGATCGGTGACGATGAACATGGTTGGGGCGAAAACGGCATCTTCAACTTCGAAGGTGGCTGCTACGCCAAGACCATTCGTCTTTCGGCAGAAGCTGAACCGGAGATCTTCGCCACGACCAGGCGCTTCGGCACGGTGCTCGAAAACGTTGTGCTCGATGAAAACCGTATCCCGGATTTCAACGATGGCTCGCTGACGGAAAACACCCGCTGCGCCTACCCGCTGCATTTCATTCCAAATGCATCGGAGACCGGCATCGCGCCCCATCCGAAGACGATCATCATGTTGACGGCCGATGCCTTCGGCGTTCTGCCGCCGATCGCCAGGCTGACGCCGGAACAGGCCATGTACCACTTCCTGTCAGGCTACACGGCGAAGGTGGCCGGCACTGAAAAGGGCGTGACAGAACCGGAAGCCACCTTCTCGACCTGCTTTGGCGCACCCTTCATGCCGCGTCATCCGACCGAATATGGTAACCTGCTGCGCGACCTGATTGCACGGCATGAAGTCGATTGCTGGCTCGTCAATACCGGCTGGACCGGCGGCGCCTATGGCACCGGAAACCGTATGCCGATCAAGGCAACGCGTGCCCTCCTGACCGCTGCCCTGACCGGGGAGCTGAAGAAGGTCGAAATGCGCATGGATGCCAATTTCGGCTTTGCCGTCCCGGTCGCCGTTGCTGGCGTCGATACGAAGATCCTCGACCCACGCTCCACCTGGACAGACGGTACGGCTTACGACGCGCAAGCCAGAAAGCTGGTCGGCATGTTCATCGACAACTTCGCCAAGTTCGAAGCTCACGTTGATGGCAAGGTCCGTGACGCAGCCCCGGGCATCCGTCTCGCGGCCGAATGATGCACAGATTTGACGATGAAGAAGAGGCCCGGCATGTTGCCGGGCCTCTTCCGCTTCAGGCTTGCCTTTGAAGTCTTTGCGGCCGATATGGAAGCCGAGAAAGAGACCGATGACATGGCAAGCGAACCGCTAGAGATCAACAACCGCATCACGATCGCCGGCTGGGAGCTGACGGAACAGTTTGTGCTGGCGGGCGGCCCGGGCGGTCAGAACGTCAACAAGGTCTCGACCGCTGTCCAGCTCTTCTTCAATCTGCTCGGATCTCCGGCGCTCAATGATCGCGTGAAGCAGAACGCTGCCAGGCTCGCCGGCAAGCGCCTTTCCAAGGAAGGCGTGCTGATGATCGAGGCCAGCCGCTTCCGCAGCCAGGACCGCAATCGCGAGGATGCCCGCGATCGCCTCAAGGAACTGCTGTTGGAGGCTGCCAAGCCGCCACCGCCGCCCCGCAGGAAGACAAAGCCGACGAAGGGTTCGATCGAACGGCGCCTCAAGGAAAAGTCCGGCCGCTCGGATGTGAAGAAGATGCGCGGCAAGCCGTCGGGGGATTGAGCATGGCCGCAACGAAAGCCGAGATCAGCCTCCAGCCCGGTCTTTCCTACCTGCCGGGACGTCTTTCGCGCGACGAGCAGGAGAACCTTGTCGATATCATCCGCGCCATCGTCGCCGAGGCACCGCTCTATGTTCCCGTCATGCCCGGCTCCGGTCGTCCCATGTCGGTGCGCATGACGAATTGCGGACCGCTCGGCTGGGTGACCGACAAGGAGCGTGGCTATCGGTACCAGCCGACGCATCCTCTGACAGGTCGCCCCTGGCCCGGTATCCCGCAGGTGCTGCTAGACCTCTGGCGGGAGCTCTCCGGTTTCGAAAAAGACCCCGAGGCCTGCCTCGTCAACTTTTATGCCGACGACGCCAGGATGGGGCTGCACCAGGATCGCGACGAAGCTGATCTCTCGGCCCCCGTCCTCTCGATCTCGCTTGGAAACACCTGTCTTTTCCGTGTCGGCGGTCTATCCCGCACCGACCGGACGAAATCCTTGAAGCTCGAAAGCGGCGACGTGTTCATTCTCGGTGGTGAAGGTCGTCTGTGCTTCCACGGCGTTGATCGGATCTATCCCGGGACGTCGACCCTGCTCAAATCCGGCGGCCGGATCAACCTGACGCTTCGCCGGGTCAATCCATAGCCGGTGATCGATCGCCTACAGTTTTCGGAGCGCTACCGTCTCGACGAGATGATTGGCGCCCTTGCGGAGAATCAGATCCGCGCGTGGACGGGTGGGCAAGATATTCTCCCGAAGGTTCTTCAGGTTGATGTTCGTCCAGAGCCCCTCGGCGATCTCGTTGGCCTCTTCCTCGCTGATCGTCGCATAACGATGGAAGTAGGAGTTGGGATCGCGGAATGCGGTTTGACGCAATTTCATGAAGCGATCGACATACCAGCGGTGTGTCGCGTTCTCATCGGCGTCGATATAGATCGAAAAATCGAAGAAGTCAGAGACCATTGGCACGATCTTGCCGTCGGCGGGAAGGTTGCGCGACTGAAGGACGTTGATGCCCTCGAAGATCAGGATATCGGGACGATCGATCACCCGATGCTCGTTCGGAAGCACGTCATAGGTGAGGTGCGAATAGCTGGGCGCCTTGACGTTGGGCAATCCGGCCTTGATGGCAGACAGGAAGCGCAGCAGCGCGCCGACATCGTAGCTTTCCGGAAAACCTTTGCGGTTCAGGATACCGTTCTTCACCAGATGAGCGTTGGGATAGAGAAAACCGTCGGTGGTGACGAGGTCGACCTTCGGGCTGGACGGCCAGCGAGCAAGAAGCTCTTGCAGCACACGCGCGGTCGTCGACTTGCCGACGGCCACGGATCCGGCAATGCCGATCACGAAGGGTGTCTTGAAGACATCCGACAGGCTTAGAAAGCGGTTGCGCTGCTCGAACAGCAACTGCGAGGATTCCACGTGCGAAGAGAGAAGACGCGACAGCGAGAGATAAATTCGCCTGACTTCATCGAGATCGATCGGGTCGTCGATCGAGCGCAGGCGATGAACTTCGTCAGCTGTGAGCGTCAACGGGGTGTCAGCCCGGAAATGCGCCCATTCCTCGGAACCGAAGAAGTGATAGGGAGAATAGCCGTTCGCCTGGAAATGATCGAGGACGTCTGGCGTTTCGGGGTCCCGCATAGCTACCGTCATGGATCCTGCCGACTGGCCTTTTCGCTCAGGCCCGTCTGAGCGGTCCGGCGCTCAAGTTCCTGCATTACTGCTTGTAAAGGGATGTCCGCAATTTTCAATACGACCATCAGGTGATAGAGCAAGTCCGCGCTCTCATAGACGAGGTTTTCGCGGTCTTGCCTGACCGCAGCCATCACAGTCTCGATCGCCTCTTCACCGAGCTTCTTGGCTGCCTTGCCTTGGCCGCCTGCCACGAGTTTCGCCGTCCAGGATTCGCCGGGGTCGGCTGCCGCGCGGCGGGCAACGATCGTTTCCAGATCGGCGAGGGTAAATATGGTCATGGCGGGCCTTTCCGCGTCAGTCGAGACGCATGGCGATTCCGGCTGCGGCCATGTGGGCCTTGGCCTCAGCAATCGAATGGGTGCCGAAATGGAAGATCGAGGCTGCAAGCACCGCAGTTGCATGACCATCGCGGATGCCGGCGACCAGATCATCGAGATTGCCGACGCCGCCGGACGCGATGACGGGCACGCGAACACTGTCGGCGATCGTGCGGGTGAGGCCGATATCGTAACCGCTCTTGGTCCCGTCCCGGTCCATGGAGGTGACCAGCAGTTCGCCGGCTCCACGCTCGACCATCTTCAACGCGAATTCGACCGCATCGATCCCGGTCGGCTGGCGTCCGCCATGGGTGAAGATCTCCCAGCGATCCGCTTCGCCGGCTGCAGAAACCTTCTTTGCATCGATCGACACGACGATACACTGGTTGCCGAACTTGTCGGCGGCTTCCGCGACGAAATCGGGGTTTTTCACCGCTGCCGAATTGATCGAAACCTTGTCGGCGCCGCAAAGCAGGAGCTTGCGGATGTCGGCAACGGCGCGGACGCCACCACCAACGGTCAGCGGCATGAAGCAATGGTCCGCCGTCTGTGCAACCACGTCGAAGATCGTATCGCGGTTGTCGGAAGACGCGGTGATGTCGAGGAAGCAGAGTTCGTCGGCGCCGGCAGCGTCATAGGCCTTGGCCGCCTCGACCGGATCACCGGCATCGATGAGATCGACGAAATTGACGCCCTTGACGACACGGCCGTCCTTGACGTCGAGGCAGGGGATCACACGGGCCTTGAGTGTCATGGTCTTGTCCTCAGCCTCTCGCAGCCTTGATCAGATCAAGTGCCTCTGCGGGGTCGATACGCCCATCATAGAGCGCGCGGCCCGAAATCGCACCTTCGAGCTTTCTCGCATCCGGCTCAAGCATGCGCTTGATGTCTTCGATCGAGGCGAGGCCGCCGGACGCAATCACGGGGATCGAAACGGCAGCGGCGAGTTCCAGTGTCGAGGCCCAGTTGATCCCGGTCAGGATCCCGTCACGGTCGATATCGGTATAGATGATCGCCGCGACGCCAGCGCCTTCGAAACGCTTTGCAAGTTCGATCACCCCGAGTTCGGATGCCTCGGCCCAGCCCTCGACAGCAACCTTGCCACCCTTGGCGTCGATGCCGACCGCAACCTGCCCGGGGAAGCGTTTGCAGGCTTCGATGACGAGAGCCGGATCACGCACAGCCACCGTACCCAGGATAACGCGCGACAGCCCGCGCGACAGCCAGCTTTCGATATGGTCGATCGTGCGGATGCCGCCGCCCAGCTGCACCGGATTCGTGGTTGCCTTGAGGATCGCATCGACGGCAGCGCCATTGACGCTTTCACCGGCAAAGGCGCCGTTGAGATCGACGACATGCAGCCATTCGAAGCCCTGGTCCTCGAAGGCACGCGCCTGGGCTGCCGGATCGGGATTGTAGACAGTAGCCTGCTCCATGTCGCCCAGCTTGAGGCGAACACACTGGCCGTCCTTGAGGTCGATGGCGGGAAAGAGGATCATGGGAGTATCCGTGCCCTTCAGGGCGTCCAGGTCAGAAAATTGGCGATGAGCTTCAGGCCGAGTGCCTGGCTCTTCTCGGGATGGAATTGCGCACCCACCATATTGTCGCGCCCGACAAAGGCGGTCATGGCACCACCGTAATCGGTCGTTGCGATCACATCCTCGGGTTTGTGCGCGGCGAGATGGTATGAATGCACGAAATAGGCATGCAGCCCGTCCGGCCCGGTGGGAATGCCCTGGAATAGCGGATGCGGACGATTGAGCGTCAGCGTATTCCAGCCGATCTGGGGGATCTTGAGAGAAGGATCGGACGGCGTCATTTCAACGACATCCCCTTCTATCCAGCCGAAGCCGTCGGTCACTGTCTTCTCGAGCCCGCGCGATGACATGAGCTGCATGCCGACGCAGATACCGAAGAAGGGGCGTCCCTTTGCCTCGACAACTTCAGCGATGGCGTCATGCATGCCGGGTACGGCATCGAGACCCTGCCGACAATCGGCATAGGCACCGACACCCGGAAGCACGATCCGGTCGGCGGTGGCAACGCGTTCGGCCTTGTCCGTAAGCTCGATCTCGGCGTCGAGGCCAGCCTCGCGGGCGGCCCGTTCAAAGGCTTTTGTGGCCGAGCGCAGATTGCCCGAGCCGTAGTCGATGATAGCTATACGCATGTCTTCCAGTCCTTTCTGCTCGACGGTTCGGGTTCAACGTGCGAACCGGAGCAAGGTGGCAGCTTCCCTCGGGGAAGATACCCCTTAAACCAGGGTGCCCTTGGTGGAGGGGATACGGTTTGCCTGCCGCGGGTCGACTTCGGTTGCCGACCGAAGGGCACGCGCGACCGCCTTGAAGCAGGTCTCGGCGATATGGTGATTGTTCGCGCCATAATGGTTCAGCACATGCAGCGTGATCCCGGCGTTCTGGGCGAATGCCTGGAAGAATTCACGCACCAGTTCGGTGTCGAATGTGCCGATCTTCGGCGCGCTGAAATCGACATTCCAGACCAGGAACGGTCGGCCGGAGACATCGATGGCCGCCTTGGTCATGGTCTCGTCCATGGCAAGGTCGATCGAGGCGTAGCGCGTAATGCCCTTGCGGTCGCCCAGTGCCTTCGAAATCGCCTGGCCGAGCGCGATGCCCGTGTCCTCGACGGTGTGGTGATCGTCGATATGCAGGTCACCCGTCACGTCGATGTCCATGTCAATCAGCGAGTGGCGGCAGAGCTGGTCGAGCATATGGTCGAAGAAGCCCACGCCCGTCGAAATCTTGCCCGTTCCGGTGCCGTCGATATGGACGAAAACCGAGACCGAGGTTTCGTTGGTCTTGCGGGAAACTTCGCCTTTACGCTCTGCCATTTGGCTGCTCCATGAGGATCTCGGCCCTCCCATAACAGCAGGGCGGTGAAATATCCAGAAGTTACATTGCGCTGCCGCAAGGCGGCGCTGGAGGTTTTGCGGCAGATTGCAATCGTTGAAAGCCCACTTACATAGGAACCGACAAACCCGGGCTTGAAGCCCGTTCCACAAGGCCCGCCAGGGCGGGTGACAGGTGACTGATGACAACGATTATTACCGTACGCAAGGACGGCAAGGTGGTGATGGCGGGTGACGGCCAGGTGAGCCTCGGCCAGACCGTTATGAAGAGCAATGCCCGCAAGGTCCGTCGCATCGGCAAGGGCGGCGAGGTGATCGCCGGTTTCGCCGGCGCGACGGCCGATGCCTTCACCCTTCTCGATCGTCTCGAAAAGAAACTCGAGCAGTATCCCGGCCAATTGATGCGCGCCGCCGTCGAGCTCGCCAAGGACTGGCGCACCGACAAGTATCTGCGCAATCTTGAGGCCATGATGCTGGTCGCCGACAAGTCGATCACGCTCGCAATCACAGGCAACGGCGACGTCCTGGAGCCAGAACATGGAACGATTGCAATCGGCTCCGGAGGAAACTTCGCTTTTGCCGCCGCACGCGCCCTGATGGACAGCGACCGCTCGGCGGAAGACATCGCGACACGCGCACTCACCATCGCCGGCGAGATTTGCGTCTACACCAACAACAACATGGTGGTTGAAACCCTGGACGCCGTCTGACCACTACCGGAAACCCCACTGCAAGCGACGATGCGCGGCTCTGCAGCATCGTGAGGAGCACCCTGAATGACCAATTTCTCCCCGCGCGAGATCGTCTCCGAGCTCGACCGCCACATCATTGGCCAGCATGACGCCAAGCGTGCCGTCGCGATCGCGTTGCGCAACCGCTGGCGTCGTCAGCAGCTCTCGGAAGATCTCCGCGACGAGGTCATGCCGAAGAATATCCTGATGATCGGACCGACCGGTGTCGGCAAGACGGAGATCTCCCGTCGCCTGGCCAAGCTCGCAGGCGCCCCGTTCATAAAGGTCGAGGCCACCAAGTTCACCGAGGTCGGCTATGTCGGCCGCGATGTCGAGCAGATCATTCGTGATCTGGTGGAGATCGGCATCGCGCTTATCCGTGACAAGAAGCGGCAGGAAGTCCAGGCCAAGGCGCATCAGCTGGCCGAAGAGCGCGTGCTCGACGCTCTGGTGGGAGCGACAGCATCACCGGCCACTCGCGACAGTTTCCGCAAGAAGTTGCGCAGTGGCGAACTGGACGACAAGGAAATCGACATCGAGGTCGCCGACAGCGGCTCCGGCGCGCCCGGTTTCGAGGTCCCCGGCATGCCGGGTGCGAATATCGGCATCCTCAACCTGTCCGAAATGTTCGGCAAGGCCATGGGCAACCGCACCAAGAAGGTGCGGACCACGGTCAAGGCGTCGTATGGCGACCTGATCCGTGACGAATCGGACAAGCTGATCGACAACGAAGTTATCCAGCGCGAAGCGATGCGGGCTGTCGAGAATGACGGCATCGTTTTCCTCGACGAAATCGACAAGATCGCCGCCCGGGAGGGCGCAATGGGCGCCGGCGTATCGCGTGAAGGCGTGCAGCGTGATCTGCTGCCGCTCGTCGAAGGCACGACGGTTGCGACCAAGTATGGACCGGTGAAGACCGATCACATCCTTTTCATCGCGTCGGGCGCATTCCACGTCTCCAAACCGTCGGACCTCCTGCCGGAACTGCAAGGCCGTCTGCCGATCCGGGTCGAGCTGAAGCCGCTGACGAAGGAAGATTTTCGCCGCATCCTGACCGAAACCGAAGCAAGTCTGATCCGCCAGTACAAAGCGCTGATGGCGACCGAAGAGCTGAACCTCGATTTCACCGAAGACGCAATCGATGCACTTGCAGATGTGGCAGTCCAGCTCAATGGCACGGTCGAAAACATCGGCGCCCGTCGCCTGCAGACGGTTATGGAGCGTGTTCTCGACGAGATTTCGTTCCATGCACCGGATCGGGGCGGTTCGGCGGTCATGATCGACTCGGCCTATGTTCAGCAGCATGTTGGCGATCTCGCTGCCAACACGGACTTGAGCCGCTTTATCCTGTGATCTTTGTGCATCTATGGGTCGCTTTCACCCCGGACGTGCCGGGAAAGTGAAAGCGCCCCGTATCGACAATACAGGCAGGCCTTATGTAAGGAGTGCCGCTGTCGGGTGTCGGCCACCATGCGTCGCCAATCCGTTCAAGGACAAATGTCCGAGGGGCCGCGCATCGTGCTGAACATTACCAGGATCATCGTCGTCGCATTGGGGCTGTCCGGGCTCGCTCCCGCAGTGACCTTCGCTGCCGACAAGGTGCCTTCGGGCAATCGCAATGCAGAGCAGCCGGCCATCCCGGGCGCCTCGGTACGACGCACCAAGGCCGGCAAGACCAGTTTCGACGTGAAGTATGAAAAGGTCCGGGATCTCCTGCGCACGGACTCAGCGCTCGTTGGGAAGATCAAGAAGACCGCCTCCGCATACGGTATTGCGCCCATTCACATGGTCGGGGCGATCGTGGGTGAACATACCTATAATGTCGACGCCTATGACAGCCTGCAGAGCTACTATGTGAAGGCGGCTTCCTATGCTGGCAACACCTTCCGCTTTGGCTACAAGGACGAAAGCATTTCCGACTTCGTCAGCCGGTCGGAATTTGCTGAATGCAACGGCTTTTCGGATTCCTATCGCCTGTGGACCTGCCGGGAGAATGTCTGGGAGGACAGCTTTCGTGGAAAGTCGGTAAGCGGTGTGTCCTATCCCAACAATCGCTTCAGCGCCGTCTTCTTCCAGCCCTTCTATGCCGGCCAGACTTTCGGTCTGGGTCAGATCAATCCGCTGACGGCGTTGATGCTGTCGGATCTGGTGCATGAAAAATCCGGCTATCGGAAGCTGGACGAAGATGATGCAGCAGACGTTTACAAGGCGATCATGGATCCGGATATTTCACTCGCCTTCATGGCTGCCGTGATCCGCAAGTCCATCGATGATTACCGTCAGATCGCGGATGTCGACATCTCCGGGAACCCCGGCATCACGGCCACGCTTTTCAACATTGGTGGCTCGCAGCAGCGTGCACAGGCGCTTGCATCCCGGCGGGCGGGTGGTTCGGCCAACTGGCCGGAGGAAAACTATTATGGCTGGCTGATCAACGATCGGCTGGACGAGCTTGAGGCTCTGCTCTAACTCCTGAGGGGGCGTCTAAGCCCTCGAAGGAGCATGACATGGACGCCAGTGTGCGGAAATCGACCTTTGAGCCGCCGGCACCTGTGCCGCGCACGGTCCCGCCCAGCCGGCTCGAAATCATCCGAACTGTGCTGCGTAATCCGCTCGAACTCTGGGGCACGCCGTCCTACACTTGGCCGTGGATTGTCACCCGCTTCTTTGGCCAGACTACCATTATCGCCAATGATCCCGGCCTGATCCGGCATGTGCTGGTCGACAATGCGTCGAACTACGAAATGTCCGAGATCCGCCAGCTCGTGCTCAGACCCATTTTGCGCGATGGTCTTCTGACGGCCGAGGGACCTGTCTGGAAGCGCTCCCGCAAGGCTATGGCTCCCGTCTTCACCCCGCGCCACGCGCGCGGCTTCGCACGCCAGATGCGCGAACAGAGTGAGCTTTTCCTCGATCGGTATCAATCGGATGGGCAAGGTGTTGTTCGTGACGTCGCTGTCGACATGACGGAGCTCACCTATGCGATCCTCTCCGAATGCCTGTTTTCGGGCGGCATCGTCTCCGAGCAGGGCGATTTCGCCAAGGATGTCGACGATCTGCTGCACAGCATGGGGCGGATCGATCCCTTGGACCTGCTGAAGGCACCCAAGTGGATCCCGCGTCTGACCCGCATTCGGGGTCTCGGTGTGCTTCGCAAGTTTCGCGAGCTGGTGCGCCGGACGATGGATCATCGTCGTGCGATCATCAGAACGGAGCGCGAAAAGGCACCGGATGATTTCCTGACGCTCCTGCTTGAACTTGAGCGGCCCGACGGCCTGACCTCTGCGGAAATCGAAGACAATATCCTGACCTTCATAGGGGCTGGCCACGAGACCACGGCGCGCGCCCTGGCCTGGACACTCTATTGCGTAGCGCATTGCCCTGACGTCCGGGAGGCGATGGAGCGTGAGATCGACACCGTCACTGCCTCCGGCGTCGATCCGGTGGAGTGGCTCGACCAGATGCCGCATGTGCGGGCCTCTTTCGAGGAAGCCATGCGGCTCTATCCGCCTGCACCCTCTATCAACCGCGACGCCATTGCCGACGATCGATATACGGCGCCCAACGGTGAAGTCGTGGAGATTGCCAAGGGGACGACGGTCCTGGTCATGCCCTGGACGCTGCATCGCCATGAGCTCTACTGGGACAAGCCAAGGCTCTTTGATCCGTCGCGCTTCTTGCCCGGTGAGCGGGAAAAGATCGGCCGCTTTCAGTATCTGCCTTTCGGGGCAGGGCCGCGCGTCTGCATTGGAGCCACCTTCGCGCTGCAGGAGGCAGTCATTGCGCTCGCCGTTCTCATGCACCGTTTCCGTTTCGAGACAACGCCGCAGACGAATCCATGGCCCGTGCAGAAGCTCACCACCCAGCCGGCCGGTGGGCTTCCGATGCGGATCATCCCGCGCAAGCCGTAATGCGGCGTCATCCTGCCGCTCCTTCGCTGGAAATCGAACCGAGGCCTGTGCCATAAGGGATGCGGCGCCATACCGGCGGGCACTATGGGGAAGACTGCGTGACATCCGATTACATGCTGGGCATCGATACCGGCGGCACCTATACCGACGCCGTGATCTACAGCGAGGAGCATGGGATTGTCGCCAAGGCGAAGTCTCTGACCACCCGCCACGACCTGTCGATCGGCATATCGGGCGCACTCGAAAGCGTCCTGTCCGAATCAGCGATTGATCCGACTTCCATCGGTCTGGTTTCACTCTCGACGACACTCGCAACAAACGCTCTGGTGGAAGGGCAGGGTGGTCGCGCCGGCCTGATCATGATCGGCTTCGGGCCGGAAGATCTGAAGCGCGACGGTCTGGCCGATGCGCTCGGCAATGATCCGGTGCTTTTCATTGCCGGCGGCCACGATGTCCATGGCAATGAAACGCCCTTTGATGCAGCCGCCCTGGAGGCCGCCCTTCCCGAACTCTCGGCCAATGTTTCCTCCTTTGCGATCGCCGGCTATTTCGCCGTTCGCAATCCGGCGCACGAACAAAGGGCGCGTGACATTATTCGCCGCCATTCCGGCCTGCCGGTGACCTGCAGCCACGAGCTCTCTTCGAAGCTCGGAGGGCCGCGCCGGGCGCTGACCACGCTTCTCAATGCCCGTCTCGTTGCCATGATCGACCGGTTGATTGGCTCGGCCGAGCGTTACCTTCTCGATCGTGGAATTTACGCACCCCTGATGGTCGTGCGCGGCGATGGTGCGCTGATTTCCGCTGGCGAAGCCCGCCTCCGACCGATCGAGACAATTCTCTCTGGTCCTGCCGCAAGCCTTGTGGGCGCTCGCCACCTGACCGGCCTCGACGATGCCGTTGTGTCCGATATCGGCGGCACCACCACCGATGTCGCCGTTATGGAGGCGGGCCAACCGCGCCTCGATCAGGACGGTGCGGTGGTCGGTGGCTACAGGACCATGGTCGAAGCTGTGGCCATGCGGACTTTCGGTCTCGGTGGCGATTCGGAAGTCCGTTTCGATGACCGAGGTCTCGCGGCGAAAATCGCGCTTGGCCCGCGGCGCCTCGTTCCCTTGAGCCTCGCGGCAGCCCTGCACGGAACGGCCATCACCGACGTGCTCGAGCGCCAGCTTCGCGCGCCGCATCTCGGTCGGCATGACGGGCGATTCGCCGTGCGCACCGGCGTGCCCGATCACCTCGCAGCCGGCCTCCAGCCACAGGAGGCAGCGCTGTTCCAGAAGATCGGCACTGTCCCGCTGCCGCTCGACCAGCTGATCAGCTTCACCCAGCAGAAGGCAACACTCGATCGGCTCGTCGCGCGCGGCCTCGTCCATATTTGCGGGCTTACACCCTCGGATGCCATGCATGTCCTCGGGCGTCAGGGCCAATGGAACCGTGAGGCCGCCGAACTTGGCATGCTGCTGGCGATCCGCCAGAAAGATGGAGCGGGGCAACCGATTGCCAAATCTGCTGAAGTCCTGTCTCAGCTCATCGTCGACCGCCTCACGCGCCAGTCTGCGGAGGTCATTCTCTCGGCGGCCCTTGCCGAAGATGGGCTCGCAGACGTCGAGCCTGCGAAATCTGTACTGATCGACCGCGCCCTCCGGCGCCAGTCGGGCATTGCTCGTTTCAGCCTCTCCCTCGATCGTCCGCTGATCGGCCTCGGTGCGTCCGCTGGCGTCTACTATCCGGCAATCGCCGAAATGCTGGCCTCCGATTTCGCCGTGCCCGAAGATGCCGATGTGGCCAACGCCGTGGGCGCAGTTGTCGGACAGGTGCGCAGCAGCGTCGCTGTGACGGTGACCTCGCCGGAGGAAGGGCTCTTCATCATCACCGGCGGCGGCGATAGCGAGCGCGTCGCAGACGAGGAAAAGGCCCTTGTCGCCGCGCGCCACCGTGCAACCGGACTCGCGCGTGCAAGGGCTGAGGCGAGTGGCGCAATCGATGTCGTGCTGCTCCTCAAGGAAGAGCACGACGCCCCGGAAATCGAGGGGCGGCGCAAGCTGGTGGAAGCGCGCGTCACGGCAACGGCTACGGGCCGGCCGAGAACGGCCCGTAGCTGACTTTCCAATTTGGAAAGAATATTTCTAATTTATGCCAGATTGACTGCAAATGCGTTTCGGGGATGCTGTAAGCCACAGCGACATGAGTGCGAGGAGTGACGTCATGACATCAGTTGTAACCCATGGACTTTCGATCGACAGGCGCCTGCACGATTTCATCGTTTCCCAGGCGATCCCTGGAACGCAGGTTGAGGCCGACTCATTCTTCGCCGGCCTCTCGAAGATCGTTCACGAACTCGCACCGAAGAATCGGGTGCTGCTTGCAAAGCGGGATGCTTTGCAGGCGCAGATCGACGCCTGGTACCGCCAGAACGGTGCGCCGTCCGATCTCGCCGCCTATGAGGAATTCCTGCGGGAGATCGGCTATCTCCTGCCCGAGGGGCCCGACTTCAAGATTGCGACGGCCAATGTCGACCCGGAAATCTCGACCACGGCCGGCCCGCAGCTTGTCGTCCCCGTCATGAACGCCCGCTATGCCCTGAATGCCGCCAACGCTCGCTGGGGATCCCTGTACGACGCCCTCTATGGCACGGATGCCATTCCCGACACGGAGGGTGCGGAGAAGGGCAAGGGCTACAATCCCGTCCGTGGGGGCAAGGTCATCGCCTGGGTCCGCAGCTTCCTCGATCGTTCCGCACCGCTCGCGGCCGGCGCCTGGGACAAGGTCGCCACGCTCTCGATCGAGAACGGCGCGCTTTCGGTTCGTCTCGAAGATGGGGGCATGACCGGCCTTGCCGATCCGTCCCAATTTGCCGGATATCTCGGCGAGACCTCCGCGCCTTCCAGTATTTTCCTGCGCAAGAACGCCCTTCATGTCGAGATCCTCGTCGACAAGACCGGTGTCATCGGCAAAAGCGATCCCGCCGGCATCAATGACTGCCGCCTGGAATCGGCAATCACGACCATCATGGACTGTGAGGATTCAGTCGCAGCCGTCGACGCGGAAGACAAGGTCGTCATCTATTCGAATTGGCTCGGCCTGATGAAGGGCGATCTGACGGAAGATGTCTCGAAGGGCGGCAAGACCTTCACCCGCGCGCTGAACGCCGACGTCACGCTGACGGGCCCGGATGGTGCTTCCATCAGTTTGCCCGGCCGGTCGCTCATGCTGATCCGCAATGTCGGCCACCTCATGACGAATCCGGCGATCACCGACGGCGATGGAAACGAGGTGCCTGAAGGCATCATGGATGCGGCCGTCACGGCCCTGATCGCGCTGCATGACATCGGCCCGAACGGCCGCCGCAAAAACTCTCGCGCTGGCTCCATGTATGTCGTCAAGCCGAAGATGCATGGGCCTGAAGAGGTCGCCTTCGCTTGCGAGATCTTCTCGGCGGTCGAAGAACTCGTCGGCATGGCGCCCAATACCATCAAGATGGGCATCATGGACGAGGAGCGCCGCACCACCGTCAATCTGAAGGAGTGCATTCGCGCCGCCCGTGACCGTGTCGTCTTCATCAACACCGGGTTCCTGGATCGTACCGGTGACGAAATCCACACCTCGATGGAAGCCGGACCGATGATCCGCAAGGGCGACATGAAGCAGGCAGCCTGGATATCGGCCTATGAAAACTGGAACGTCGATATCGGCCTCGAATGCGGCCTGTCCGGACACGCCCAGATCGGCAAGGGCATGTGGGCCATGCCGGACCTGATGGCAGCCATGCTGGAGCAGAAGATCGCTCATCCGAAGGCAGGCGCAAACACGGCCTGGGTCCCGTCACCGACCGCAGCGACACTGCATGCTACTCATTATCACAGCGTCAACGTCGCCGACGTGCAGAAGAGTTTGACGTCCCGGCCGCGCGCAAAACTGGCCGATATTCTCTCGGTTCCGGTTGCAACCCGTCCCAATTGGACGCCGGAGGAGATCCAGCGCGAACTCGACAACAATGCCCAGGGCATCCTTGGCTATGTCGTGCGCTGGATCGATCAGGGCGTCGGCTGCTCCAAAGTCCCTGACATCAACAATGTCGGGCTGATGGAAGATCGCGCCACGCTGCGGATCTCGGCCCAGCATATGGCCAATTGGCTCCATCATGGTGTCGTCACGGAAGCACAGGTTGTGGAGACGATGAAGCGCATGGCCGTCGTCGTTGATGGACAGAATGCCGGCGACGCAGCCTATACGCCGATGGCCGGCGACTATGACGGTTCGATCGCATTCCATGCGGCGCTTGAGCTCGTCCTGAAGGGCCGGGAGCAGCCGAACGGTTACACCGAGCCGGTCCTCCATCGCCGCCGCATCGAACTCAAGGCGAAAGCTGCCGCCTGAAGCGGCGGCAATCCGTGATGCAGACCTGAAACGAGAAGACCCGCCGGATCGCTCCGGCGGGTCTTTTTGTCAATCCATATGCCAGCAGTCTATTGCTGGACGACAACCTTGGAATTACGGCCCGGCTTCACCCGGTTATAAAGGTCGATCACGTCCTGGTTCATCATGCGAATGCAGCCCGAGGATGCCGCTGTTCCGATAGAGGCCCATTCCGGCGTGCCGTGAAGGCGGAACAGCGTGTCCTGGCCCCTCTCGTTGAAGAGATACATGGCGCGCGCCCCAAGCGGGTTTCGCAGGCCGGGATCCATGCCCTTCTCGACATATTTGGCGACCTCAGGCTTGCGCTCGGCCATTTCCTTCGGCGGGTGCCAAGTCGGCCAGGCCTGCTTCCAGGCGATATAGGCTTCACCCTGCCAGGCAAACCCCTGCTTGCCGACGCCGATACCGTAACGAACGGCCTTGCCACGCGGCATGATGTAATAGAGGAAGCGCTCGCGCGTGTTCACGACGACAGTGCCGGGTTTTTCGGTGGTCGCATAATCGACAATTTGTCGATGAAACTTCTTGTCGACCTTCTGGATCGGAATGGCGGGCAGGGCGTAACCTGCATCCGTCACGGAGCCGTAGGAATCGCTGAAGATCTGGACTTTCGTGGTTTCGGCGACTTCGGTTTTGTCGCCGGTCGTCGTCGTGCAGCCCGCGAGGCCTAGAGACGTAACCAGGCCGAGCGCGGTCAGTATATTGCGGAAGCGCATGAGAAAGCTCGTGGGTGATGGCGGGGAGATGGTCTTGTGACCATCATTGATTATGGTTTATTTTGGATTAACCTCGGCAACGCAAGTGCCGTACTTCCGCCGATTGTTTTCGGCGATGCAAAATGACTCCGCATTGCTTTTTTGCAACAGACTTGAGCACGCGGAGCGGAGTTATCCATGACCTTAGTCTCTATCGCGGTAAACAACCCCTTAATCGATGGACGACAGTCCGACCGTGCGATGATGATTCGACGCGGCGTACAGATCCTTCTGGCCGATATGCGCTTCGCCATCTTGCCGGAGTTGACGCTGTCCAACGGACGGCGGGCCGACCTCATCGCACTGTCGGACAAGGGAGAGATCTGGATTATCGAGATCAAGTCCTCGATCGAGGACTTTCGCGTCGACAGGAAGTGGCCCGACTATCGCCGCTACTGCGACCGCCTCTTCTTCGCCACGCATGCGGGCGTGCCTCTGGAAATCTTCCCGGAAGACTGTGGCCTGTTCCTGTCGGACGGATTCTCGGGCCATATGCTCAGGGAAGCACCAGAACATCGGCTCGCCCCCGCAACGCGAAAATCAGTGACCCTGGATTTCTCGAGGGCAGCCGCACAGAGGCTTCTCGCTGCCGAATGGGCGGCCCAGCTCACATCGGGCTGAATTATTTCGGTGCCCGCTTCGCCAGTATGCGCTGCAACGTGCGGCGATGCATGTTCAGACGCCGCGCCGTCTCCGACACGTTCCGCTCGCAGCTTTCATAGACGCGCTGGATGTGTTCCCAGCGGATGCGGTCGGCAGACATCGGGTTCTCGGGGATCTCGGCCTTTTCCCCGGGCCGCTGCGTCAGCGCCAGATAGACATCGTCTGCATCGGCAGGCTTGGCGAGATAGTCGAGCGCCCCGAGTTTGACGGCAGTGACCGCCGTCGCGATATTGCCATAACCGGTCAAGACGATGATGCGGGTATCGGAGCGGCGTTCCCGGATCGCTTCGATCACGTCGAGCCCGGTGCCGTCACCGAGCCGCAGATCAACGACCGCATAGCTCGGCGCGGCTTCCTTTGCCTTGGCGATCCCCTCGGCGACAGAACCGGCCAACTCGACCACGAAGCCACGACTTTCCATGGCGCGCGCCAGACGGCGCAGAAACGGTGCGTCGTCATCGACGATCAGGAGTGATGGATCATGACCAAGATCGCCATTGCCCGCTGCTTGCGTGCCTGCGGTGAGTTTTGCCACCTGTGATGCTGCGTCTGCCATTGTCTTGTTCCTGCGACTGTTCGAAAAACTGCGCTGTCTACCTTATGCGGGCAAAGCCCCCACAGGCAAAGTCATAACGACGTGTCCAATTCCATGTATTCGCGCGGCCAGTTGACCACGACGCGCGCCCCGGAACCCTCGGGACTGCGGTTTTCGAACCGGAGAGTGCCACCGGATCGTTCGAGCAAAGTCTTTGCAATGAACAATCCGAGCCCGAGGCCACCGGCACGGGTGTCGCTCTGCCTGCTGGTAACATAGGGCTCACCAATTCTTTGCAAGACCCCTGCGGAGAATCCGGCCCCATCATCCTCGATCGTGACAGTCACATCGCTTGCCGTATGTTCGACACTGACCGTCACGTTGGAACGCGCATAATCCACGGCGTTTTCGAGCAGGTTTCCGAGACCATAGAGAATGGCGGGGTTGCGGGTCCCGATGGGCTCACGCGCGCGTTCGGAAAGCTCGACCAGTTCGACCTTCACGCCGAATTCCCGGTGCGGGGCGATCACCTCTTCGATCATCGATGACAGGGGAAGCGCGCGCATATGTGCCTCCCCGTCCGATGCCAGGGACGTCAGGCGTCGCAGAATGTCGCGGCAGCGTTCGCTCTGACTGCGCAGCAGCTGCACGTCCTCCCGGTACCGCTCGTCCTGGCCCAGATCCCGTTCCATTTCCTTGGCGACCACGCTGATCGTCGCCAGTGGCGTACCGAGTTCATGGGCGGCGGCGGCGGCGAGTCCATCCAGTTGATGCAGGTGTTTTTCACGCTGAAGGATCAGTTCTGTCGCCGTCAGGGCGTCTGCGAGCAGGCTCGCCTCCTGCGAAACGCGATAGGCATAGAAGGCGGCGAAGGCCGTCATCGACACGATGGAACTCCACATGCCCAGCTGCAACAGCGGATGCACTTCGAGTGTCCGGCCTTCGAACCAGGGGAGGGGATAGGGGGTGAAGGCGAGAAGCGTGATGAAGGCGAGCGCCGTGATGAAGAGGGCAATCGAATGACGGCTCGGCTGTGACGCGAAGGAAATGATGACGGGAATGCAGATCAGCGGCGCGAAGGGATTGTTCAGGCCACCGGTAATGAAGAGCAGCGCCCCCATCTGGAAGAGATCGAGCGCCAGCACTGCAAAGGCCGCCGCCGGCTCCAGACGATAGGTCGACGGAAAAGCGACGGAGAGCGCCGAATTGGCGGCCGCGAGCGCCGCGATCAGGCCGAGGCACGTCATCAGCGGCAATGTGAAATCGAACCACAGCGCCACGATCAGGATGGTCAGCAATTGGCCGGCGACGGCGACCCAGCGCAACTTCACCAGCGTTTCGAGCCGAAGACGCCGGCTGCTGGGACCGAATTTGGCGGCAAGATCCATGCTCATTTCCATTGCCTTCCTTGCCGCGTCCTCAGGTCCCGCGGGGTTTCGCTCGTGCCGTGGGCTGCGCAGAAGCAGGTTCCTCCGGCCAGGGATGTTTCGGATAGCGACCCCGCATTTCGGCGCGCACATCCTTCCAGGATCCGGCCCAGAAGCCCGGGAGATCCCGCGTGGTCTGAATGGGTCGATGCGCAGGCGAGGTCAACTCCAGAAGCAGTGGCAATTTGCCGCCGCCGATTGTCGGATGCGACTTCAACCCGAAGAGCTCCTGCACCCTGATCTGGAGGACAGGTTCTTCGCCATCATAGCGGATCGGGTGCGACTGTCCTGTCGGGGCCGTGAAGTGCGTCGGCACGAGCCTGTCGAGCTCCCGCTGCGATCCCCCGGGCACCAGCGCCATGAGACCGTCATGCAGGCTGCCGGCAGTCACCTCCGGAAAGCGCGTTACCCCGGATTGAAAGGGAACGAACCACGCGTCGAGCCGCGCCAGAAGACCCTCGTCGCTGGTATCCGGCCAGGCCTCGCCGAGGCTGCGATACAGGAAGCCCAGGCGCTGGCGGAGCTGTTCAGCCGCCTTGGAGAAAGGCAGTGCGGCGAGGCCGACCATCCGGACCCCGTCGGCAAGCGCCCTGGCGGCCTCGTCTCCCTTGGGCTTGGCGAGGGGTTGTTCGTCAAAGACAATCGCGCCCAGTCGCGTCACCCGCCTCGCGCGCACCTGCCGGCTCGCCGGATCGAATCCGCTTTCATCGGCGGTCTGGATGGCATGCGGGGTGAACAGTTCGATATCGCTGCGCGTGATCTCGGCAGCCGCGAGCACGCGCGCCTGTGCGGCTTTTCCGGTGAGATCGGCAATGACCAGCAGTTCGGCGCCCGCCAGTCTCTCGCTGGCCCCGATCTCGGCACCACGCCCATTGGCCATGACGAAACGGCCGCGTCCGCCACGCTGCCGTGCAATCCGGTCCGGAAAGGCATGGATCAGGAGTGCACCGGCCGAACTTGTCGGCACATCCGTCGCATCATCCGTGTGATCGGCAAATCCCGCCGCAAGACGTTGGGCCAGATTGCGGGCGTTGCGCGCCCGGTCTCCCCTGTCCCGGCGAAACTGCCGCAATCTTTCGTCGAGATCGAGATCGCTCCCCCCCAGCCCCTGTTCGGTGAGAAGCACTGCCAGTTCCGCGGCGGCCCGTCCCTGGCCGTGTTCGGAAGCGCCGAGCACCATGGCCGCGAGCCGCGGCGGCAGGCCGAAATTGCGCATGCGGCGACCCTTGGCCGTCAGCTGGATGGACTCGTCCAGCGCGCCGAGCCCCACCAGGAGCTGCCGGGCCTCTTTGAGCGCCGCCTCGGGCGGCATGTCGAGCAACAGGAGCTGGCCTGGGTCGGCAACACCCCAATGCGCCATGTCCAGCGCGAGACCGGAGAGATCACTCGAGAGGATTTCCGGCGGCGTGAAGGCGGGAAGCGCCGCCGTCTGTCCTGCGTGCCAGAGCCGGATCGCAATACCCGGTTCCGTTCTGCCGGCGCGTCCTGCACGCTGGTCTGCGGATGCCCGCGAAACGCGAGCCGTCTCCAGCCGGGTGATGCCCGTCGACGGCTCGTAGACGGGAAGCCGCTGCAAGCCGCTGTCGATCACCACGCGCACACCATCGATGGTGATCGAAGTTTCCGCGATCGATGTGGATAGGACCACCTTGCGCGTGCCAGCCCTTGCGGGCCGGATCGCGGCGTCCTGTTCGGCCTGGCTGAGCAATCCGTAGAGCGGAGCAATCATGACATCGGTCGCGATCTTTCCCTCGAGCCGTTCGGCCACCCGCCGGATTTCCGCCTGGCCCGGCAGGAAGGCGAGGATCGACCCTGTCTCTTCGGCGAGCGTCTTGAGCACCGTCGCGGCCACGGCATCTTCGACACGTTCGTCGCCGGGCCTGTCGCGATGGCGTATCTCTACAGGATAGCTTCGCCCGTCGCTGATGATCACCGGCGGCTCACAAAGCAGAGACGCGATACGATCGACATCGAGCGTCGCCGACATCACGACGAGCCGAAGATCCGGTCGGAGCACCGATTGGGCGTCGAGCGCGAGTGCAAGGCCGAGATCGGCGTCGAGAGAGCGCTCGTGAAACTCGTCGAAGATCACGGCCGCGGCGCCGCGCAGTTCCGGGTCGTCGAGGATCATCCGGACGAAGACGCCTTCGGTCACCACCTCGATCCGTGTCCGACCGCTGATCCTGTTGTCGAGCCGCATGCGATAGCCGACTGTTTCCCCGACCGTCTCTCCGAGCAGCGAGGCCATGCGGGATGCCGCAGCCCTGGCCGCAAGTCTCCGCGGTTCGAGCATTATGATGCGCCCGTCGCCACGCCACGCCTGCTTCAGAAGGTGCAGTGGAACGAGTGTCGTCTTGCCCGCGCCCGGAGGCGCCGAGAGCACGGCACGATTGCCAGCCTCGAGCGCCGCGGCAAGAGGCCCGAGTTTGTCGGTGACCGGAAGAAGGGGAAGTGCAGGACGGGTCACGATCCGGTGCTGTCCCGCATGGCGGTTTGATAGGCGAGGATTGCCCCGGCGAGATCTTCGAGTGCTGCCCCGACGGATTTGAACAGGGTGATCTCGTCCGGGCTCTTGCGCCCTTCGGCGCCCCGCACGAGTTCTGACAGCTCCGCCTGTACATGATCGCGTGAGATGATACCGGAAGCGATCGGCTGCAGGATATCGCCGGCTTCTGCAAATGCGCCTGCGCGCGTATCGACAAAGACACGAGCCCGTCGCACAGCTTCGTCGTCGCTCTCGCGCATCTCTTTGGTAAAGGCGCCGATCAGGTCGAGGTGGCTCCCGGGCTTCAGCCATTCGCCTCTGATCAGCGGACCGCGCGACAGCGTCGCACAGGAGATGATGTCGGCTTCCCGCGTCGCGGCTTCGAGATCGCCGACAACCTTGACCGCGTAACCGAGCGCGCGGGCATCGGCTGCCGCCCGTGCAGCCTTCTCCTTGTCGCGTCCCCAGATCGAGACCTGGCTGATCGGTCGCACACGGCTATGAGCTTCCACCAGATTGACGCAAAGGCGACCTGTCCCGACGACGAGCAGGTTCGATGCGTCCTTTCGGGCGAGATGCCGTGCGGCGAGTGCCGATGCGGCGGCCGTCCGCCGGGCGGTCAGTTCTCCCCCGTCGATGACGGCGAGCAATTCGCCCGTCTGTCCGGACGAAAGCAGATAGCTGCCATGGATGGCGGGCAGGG